>NIVA01000031.1 GCA_002254335.1 Bacteroidetes bacterium 4572_114
AGGCCGTGGGGAAGTAGCAAAACTCGCCGACGGGCTGGCTACCTATCTTACCGGTGACCAGGATGTGTATGAAAACCCTGAAAAATATTTCGACCAGGTGATAGAGGTCAACCTCTCGGAACTTGAGCCATATATCAACGGTCCCTTTACACCAGACCTTGCAACACCAGTTTCTGAGTTTGCAAAAGCCGTAAAGGACAATGGTTGGCCACAAAAAATGGAGGTGGGCCTGATAGGTTCCTGCACCAACTCATCCTACGAGGATATTTCAAGGGCTGCCTCTGTGGCCCAACAGGCTTTGGACGACAACCTTGAAGTGAAAGCTGAATATACGGTTACACCTGGTTCGGAGCAGGTGAGATATACTGTTGAACGCGATGGGTATCTTGATGTTTTCGAAAAAATTGGCGGCGTTGTACTGGCCAATGCCTGTGGGCCGTGTATAGGCCAGTGGGCACGGCACGGTGCCGATAAGCAGGAGAGGAACTCGATAATAACCTCTTTTAACAGGAACTTTGCCAAGCGCAACGATGGAAACCCAAATACTTTTGGGTTTGTGGCATCCCCCGAAATAGTGACCGCTTTTGCCATTGCCGGTGATTTAACATTTAATCCAATTACTGATTACCTGATCAACAAGGATGGCAAAAAAGTAAAACTCCGGGAACCCAAAGGGATTGAGTTGCCTTTAAATGGTTTTGCTGTTGAAGACAACGGCTACCAGGCGCCTGTCGCTGATGGGAGCAAGGTGGGGGTAATTGTAAACCCCGGTTCTAAGCGGCTTCAAATCCTGTCACCCTTTCAACCCTGGGACGGTAAAGATATTAAAGGGTTAAAGTTGCTGATAAAAGCTAAGGGCAAGTGCACTACCGATCATATTTCGATGGCAGGCCCCTGGTTGAAGTACCGCGGCCATTTGGACAATATTTCGAATAACATGCTGATTGGCGCAGTAAATTATTTTAACGGTAAGACCAATACAGTGAAGTGCCTGCTCAATGGCAAATATGGTGAAGTGCCTGCCACAGCACGTGCATACAAATCCGAAGGTTTAGGCTCATTGGTAGTTGGGGACGAAAATTATGGAGAAGGCTCCTCCCGCGAACATGCCGCCATGGAGCCACGGCACCTCGGGGTCAGGGTTGTGCTGGTGCGTAGCTTCGCACGTATCCACGAAACCAACCTGAAAAAGCAAGGCATGTTGGCGCTTACCTTTGCCGATAAATCGGATTACGATAAGATACTTGAAGATGATACCTTTGATATTGTTGGCCTGTCAGAATTTGCCCCGGGCAAGCAGTTAACAGTTGTTGCCCATCATGCAGACGGGAGCAGCGAAAAATTTGTTGTAAACCATACCTATAGCCAGGCACAGATTGAATGGTTCAAGGCAGGCTCGGCACTTAACCTGATCAAAGAGAAGGGTTAGAATTGGAATGGTGGAATGATGGAAAGTTGGAAAGATGGAATGATGGAATGATGGAAAGTTGGAAGGGTGGAATGTTGGAAGGGTGGAATGTTGGAAAGATGGAATGTTGGAAAGATGGAACGAGGGAAAGAGGGAAAGAGGGAAAGATGGAAAGAGGGAAGGATGGAAGGATGGATATGCACATAAATATCAGGTAAAAGAGACCTTCCTGGTTATATCCCATATAAGCTCCGACATATTCAGTATAAAAGGAAGGCGCTAATGGCTGGAAACCTGGAAGGTGGTGTGTTAAATCTGGTTTTGGCTTTTTCGTCCCTCCATAGGAGTGCCTCTGGCACATTTTTTCAATATGTCCCTCATCCGCAAAATTGTAGATATAGGAACACTTTGTCTGCAACCCGGTACGGGTTGTGGTATTGTAGTTTTATGATATTCAATGTGGTAACAAAAACCCGGTACAGCCTGTCCCGCCTAGGCGGGAGGTTTCGCTACTAATAGAACGGATTATCAAACGAAATCAATACCAGGTAGCTCAACTCATACTGAGTTTTTAAAATTTAACAATAAGATTTGATTTTGAGAATGGGACGAAAAAGTACCTTTTTTGTGAAAGTTGTAATGTCCTGATAAGTAGCTGAGTACATTTTTGTGAAATCAAATTTTTAACACCCCACCTGTTAGGTTTAATCCCACAACCTCTCAATCCTGATACCCGCCATCCACTGCACCAACTTTTTTGACAGGGAGTGATAGCTTATTAACAATGTTATACAGCCGACACCCATTCTTAAATTCAATTATTTCTTTTATCCAATAAGGACGATCCTTAAAAAGCATATTAACCACTATATTAGCTATAATATAGCTATATTTCTACTATTTAGAAACGTTATAAATCATATTTTATTTTTTTATAACCTGAAAGGGTATGGTAAAATAAGTACATTTGCAACTCAATTTATGAACCCATAAAACCAATAAAATGACAGACACCTGACCCTTATCCATTTTTTCAGCTAACAATAATTTCAGTTTGGGAATAAAAAAAGTACCCCCAAAGCTGAAAATCAAATACACACACTACCGTAATATTTAAAAACCAAACAAAGGAGGTACAGCGGCAAAGATAAACAAAAAATGAAAATGGCGGCATCTGAATATATTAAGTAGGATGCGGCCGGGGGAGGTTTTTAGGGCTTGGTAATTTTTATTCCATTGCCCTTGCCAAAACCCCTCTCCTAATAACTATGCAGACGGCTGGCAAAGGGCCGGTTGCCTGCACCTTTGCCATAGGGCAAAGGAAAGGTTTTGGGGCGGCAGCCGAAAAGCCTTACGAGTAGGCAAACGAAACACGAGATACAATGAAAAAATACATATTAGTACTTGCAATAATTTTACAAATTTGTTGCATTTCAACTGTGATGTCGTAGCCAGCTCATGGATTAGTGTAATCGACCCAGAATATTTCTCCCTTAATTCTCCTTTTGATGAAGTAGAGGTTAGGGTTGGTGGTACAATTCCTCTGGATTTCGACCATGATGACTACTTCTTTCAGATGGATGTTGTAAATGTAAATGACTCCAATTACTTTAAATATGTTGGAGTTACATACCATGTTGAATCAATCGGTGTCGGAGATTGGATTGAAATTATAGATGGGATAAATAGCTTTTCTGAATCTGATGATTTAGATTATCATGCTCTATTTTATGATTATGATCCGGATCCGAATGACCCGGATTACATTACGGATTGGAATCTTAAAATTACCCTGTTTACTTCAGAAGGTGAATATACATATGTTGATGTCGACAAAAATTGTTGTACTACTTATGCAGATTGGTACTTTACCGCACCAGATTTACCTGAAAACTATTACTTTTTTAGAAATTATCAGGGACAAGTTACTGGTAATTTAAGGATCACGGGAATAGATAATGATGAATTAGAACACTACGATTTATTAGAAATAGGTATAAACAAAGAACCAGACAAACCTATACTTTATCCACAGCAATTTGATGGTTCTTCATTAAAACTGGTTTTTAGTAGTAACGGTGCTACCAACTATTATGTTTATTACGACACTGATCCGTATCCACCTTACAATGGCACAGGACTTATTCAAGGAGATTCACCAATTAACGCCGGAAATTTAAGCCAATTACAATTAGATGGTTTACAAACCTGCACACCCTATTATTTCACCGTTAAGGCTGAAAACAATGTTGGGCTAAGTGAATATTCAGATGAAGTAAATATTGAAGTTTTTGAATCCTCAAATTCACAACCTGTAAATGTTAACCTATACGATCTTGAAATTGGCAATGATACCCAAATTGATGGGAATTATTATTTTGTTGGGGACTTGATTATCCAATCAGGAGCAACTGTAGAATGGGGAAATGGATACTGTTTAATGGAAGAAGATTCCAAAATCATCATCGAACCAGGTGCAAAATTAACCCTTAACGGAACTACCTGTATAGGTACATGCGGTCAAACCTGGCTCGGCATCGAGTTATGGGGCAACCCTGATGAACACCAGTTTACCATTGATGGTGAATGTGCCCAAGGAACACTTATTTTGAAAAACGGGGCCGAAATTGTAAATGCCGTAACAGGTGTTTTGCTGGCTGCAACAAACGAAGACGGTTCAATTGATGACACAAAAAGCGGTGGCATTATCCAGGCACAATACTTTGAAAATCCTGAAGACCCTGCTGCCATGTTTATCAATAACCAAACTGCAATAGTTTTCCGCCCTTATCACAACTTCCATCCAATTATTGAGGAAGGTTACGAATTATCGAACCTCAGTTTTGTCGAAAATTGTTTGTTTGAAGTTAACGGTGATTACCTGATGGGCAACGACTGGTGGGATACACATATTTTCATGTTCGATGTTTTTGGGGTAAAAATCAAGGGCAGCGAATTTGTTAATAACCTCACTGCCGAGCCTTCAGGGCATGGCATTAATGCCTACCACGCCGGGTTTAGTGTAATGGCTATGTGTAGTGAAGGAATAATCCCCTGCCCCGAAGAGTCCATACTTAAAAACTATTTTACCAATTTTACCAAGGGCATTAACCTGCTTAGTGCAGGTTCATATACAATAACCGTAAACAATGCGGAATTCATCGACAACAGCAGTGGTATTATTTTAGATGATGTGGACAATGCCACATTGATCTTTAATAAGTTTTACATTGGTGAAACTGATGAAGGTGATGAGCAACAATGTGGCGAAAATACTGCAACCTATGGTATCGATATCAGCGGAAGCATTGGCTTTGCCATCGAGGAAAACTATTTCTCAAAAGCACAGGGCACGCCTCCCGGTAATTATATTGGCATAAGGCTGACAGACTGCCCCTCTTACAGTGATGTGATTTACCTCAATGAATTTGATGGCTTAAGTGTTGGGATACAGGCTGAGGGAGTTAATCGAAGTATAGAAAATAGTGATGTAACAGGCGTAACATACATTTGTAATCAAAACACAGCTAATAGTTATGATTTCTATGTCGCTGATGTGTCGAAGGTTGGTGGATATATGGGTGACCGCCGTTATCCGTCAGGCAACACCCTAAGTCCCAATGCCGCAGTGCAGTTCCAGAACGATTATACCGAAGCCATTATTTATTATTACAAACATGAAGAACAAGACCAATGGCTTACCAATTATTCTAGCTATGTGTTTCCTATTGCAGTTTCCGATCCTTATGTAAACGACTGTCCGTCACACTATGGCGGCCAGCCGCCTATCGATGGTGTCCTGGTATTAAGCGATACCGAAATACTGCAAATGGAAACCCTATACCTTGAAAGCCATAACGATTACAATAATGTAGAAACCCTGTACAACAATTTATTGGACGGTGGCAACACCCAAGCCCTTCAGGCTGATGTGGAAACAGCCTGGCCCCAGGATATGTGGGAGCTACGGGCCGAATTGTTGGGCAAATCGCCCCACTTGTCGAAAGAGGTATTAATGGTAGCTGCCGATAAAACAGATGTACTACCCGAATCGGTGTTGTTCGAAATACTATCGGCCAACCCCGACGAATTGCGCAAAGAGGAGTTGATGGCCTACTTAGAAAATAAGGCGCAACCCCTGCCACAATACATGATAGATATTTTGGGCCAACTGGCCAATGGCACTTCTTACAAAACCGTTCTGCTTTCGGAAATGGCCGCTTACCATGCCCAAAAGATAGCTGCCGCACAAGCTGTAATCCGAAGTATCGTAAACGAAGATGAACCTGATTTGGATGAACTGCGCAACTGGTTTGACAATATCGGCGGCCTGGAAACAGACAAACAGATCATCGAAACCTACATCCTTGAAGGCGATTACAATTCGGCACAAAGTTTACTCGACATATTGCCGGCTTTGTATGAACTAAGCGGCGATAAGCTACAGGATTACAACGATTACAAATCAATAAAACAGTTAGAGATTGATCTTGCACAACAAGGTAGGACAATATTCGGTTTAACCGAAACCGAACTTGCAACCATTGTCAATTTCGCTGAATACGGTACAGGTAGTGCTAAAACATCGGCACAGGGCATACTTGAGTTTGCTTATGGTTACAATTATTGTAATTGCCCCGATTTGCCCGAAAACATCCAGTTGAAGAGCGGCGTTATCGACATGGGGGATTTGGCAAGGGCAAAAGGCCTGGCGATAAACTCCGAACCCAATCCCGCCGACACCTGGGTAGCGTTTGATTACACCCTGCCTTTATCAGAAACCGATGGCATATTAGAAATTACCGATAACCTCGGAAGAACAATCCGTACCGTTGATATCACCCAACAACAGGGGCAATATGTCCTGGATATCCGAAACTACAATGCGGGGGTTTATTATTACACCCTAAAATGCGGCACTTTGCAGCAAACAGGCAAACTAATTGTAAACTAAACATCAACAAAAGCAGGTGAGCGGCAAGTGCCGCCACCTGTTGTTATAACACAAACCTACAACAAACAATCCGGCTATGAAATCAATAATATATAACCATTTGCTCATATTAATTTCTTTTAGCTTTCTTTTTATTGTTATCCACGCTTCCAACGCACAAAGCAATATGCCCATACAATGGCAGGGGTGCTATGGTGGTAGCGATTGGGATTATGCATCAGATATGGTTGAGCACGAAAATGGTTATCTGGTGATTGGTGAGGTAAGATCTACTGATGGTGACGTTACCAATAACCATGGTAGCAGGGATATTTGGTTAATAAATATTGACAGTATTGGCAATATAGTGTGGGAAAGGTGTTATGGTGGGAGTGGGCCTGAACTTAGCCCAAGGATCATCAGCGATAACAATGGATACTACTATTTAATTGCTGCTGTCGGTTCAAATGATGGTGATGTGCAATCGGGCAACCATGGCGGCTACGATGCCTGGGTGGTAAAAATTGACGGCACAGGTGAAATCATCTGGGAAAAATGTTACGGTAGCAGCGGAACCGAAGAGGCGCCAAATATAAAGCTACAAGATGACGGCAACTTACTGATCTCATGCAAAACCACCTATGCCGATGGCGATGTGCCGGCACATTACGGCGCATACGATTCATGGATTTTTGTTATTACTCCGGATGGGGAAATAATTAAAAATGCTGTATTTGGCAACGACCTGCACAACAGTGTCATGGATGCCATACAAACAAGTGATGGCGGCTATTTCTTCACATGTTCTGCATCATCAACTCAGGGAATGGTTGAAGGCACTTACCATGGCGGCCTGGTTGATGTTTGGGCCCTTATGCTTGATAGCAATTTGAACATACAATGGCAAAAGTTATATGGTGGCAGCGAGACTGATGTAGGGCATTATGGGATTTGTGAACTTGAGGACGGTATTATTTTTTTAGCCCAAACCAATTCGAACGATGGTGATGTTTCGGGCTGCCACCCACCAATTGGCCAACATACAGATATCTGGGCAGTAAAGATCGATTTTACAGGCAACATTATCTGGCAAAGGTGTCTCGGTGGCGAAGGCTGGGATTTTGCCGGTAGCCTGCACCAGACAGATGATGGCGGGTTTATGATTTTTGCAGAGACTACGTCTTATGGAGGAGATGTGTCGGGCAACAATTCCTGGAGCTTGCTTAACGATATATGGATGGTTAAGCTAAGTGCAAACGGTGATTTGATGTGGCAGGTATGTTTTGGGGGATATGGAAACGAAAGGGTATATAGTGGCACAATAAAAAAAAGCGACCACAACTGGGTAATAGCCGGCAGGGCATCAGATGAAGTTTCATTTGATGTAGCCTGTGATTTGCATGGTTACCCTGAGGATTTCTGGGTATTCGAGATAAAAGATACCACGGTAAACATCGATGAAGCAGATGGGCCAGCGATTAAGGTTTACCCCAACCCTGCCGGCAACTGGGTTGTTTTTGATTACGAGCTACCGGGAGCAGAAAAAAAAGGCGGAATATCAATAATGGATGTAACCGGAAACTTAATAGAGAAGGTAATTATTTTTGGCAACCGTGGGCAAAGGGCATTGGATATCCGTAATTGCCCGGCCGGTGTTTATTTTTACACTTTATCAACAGGCAGTTTACGGCGCACCGGTAAACTGATTGTGAAATAATGAGTTTAACCTATAGCTGTCAGACAGTTTAGGCTAAAGCCAAATACATAATGTTGAGCGTAGCGAAATCCCGCTACTGCGGGGTTTTAAGTCAGTGTATAATTAAAAGGATAACTGTCTGACAGCATTTTTGAACGGACTCAATAACTAATTTTATAATACAACAAATTACAATGAAAAACCTAAAATTAACAGTCTTACTTTTACTTGCACTTAACTTTGTTAATGCCCAAAACCCCGAAATCGAATGGATAAAACAAGATGGTGGCAATAGTGATGATTTTGGCACATCAATTACAACCGATGAAAATTATGTTTACTCCACAGGGGTTTTTTACGATACTTGTTTTATTGGCGATACGGTATTAATCTCAAATGGCTCGTACGATACATATATCTCAAAATATGATAAAAAGGGCAACTTTATCTGGGTAAAACAATTTGGGGGAACAGAATATGACCGTTGCACTCAAGTTTTGCACAATAACGGACATATCCTAATGACTGGTTTCTTTGGTGATACACACCCTGGCCAAACTGGTTTCTTTTTGCTGGACATGGATATTAACGGGGCAATAAACTGGATAAAAGAAATTGAAGGACAGGAAAGCTATTATGGAAGCGCATTGGCTACGGATGCCTGGGATAATATTTACCTTTCAGGGTGTTTTGAAGATACACTGTCTATCGGTGGATTTACCCTTATTTCGAAGGGCGAGTATGATATTTTTATTACTAAACTGGATGATACAGGAAATGTAATCTGGGTTAACCAGGCTGGAGGCGTTGGTGAAGATATAAGCACATCCATCACATTGGATAAGTCCGATAACATCTATCTTACCGGCTCCTTTGAAGATACCGCAACTTTTATGGACACAACCATTACCTCGTTGGGCTATCAGGATATTTTTATTGTTAAATACAACAGTTCGGGCGAAAAAATATGGCTTAAAAAAGCAGGCGGTGACTGGGGCGCCAGGGCTTCGTCGATTACAATAAATAAATCCGGTCAATTATTTTTGGCGGGGGTTTTTGGCGGGACCACATATTTTGGAAACGATTCACTTGTCTCCAACGGCATGCGTGATATTTTCCTTGCCCGGTACAATCTTTCGGGAACCTTACAGTGGATTGACAACTGGGGCAGCGAAGAGCATGATAGCAGTTCAGATTTGGTAACTGACAATGATTTTATTTATTTTTCGTGCCGTTTTGGGGGCGAAACCACATTGAACGATACCACCCTTACCGGTAGTACAGCCCAGATCATACAGCTTTCATTTGCAGGTGAGATAGTTGATTATATCCAGCTTGGCGGTTATTACCGCAATAAATGTACTATCAATAATAGCAGTGCGCTGTTTGTTACCGGTGCACTTGGCCCCTGGCCGGATTTGTTTGGCGACACCATTTTATCCCCTTCATGGTATGGCTATGATGCTTTTATCTCCAGGATAAATTACGGCCACACAGGCATTGAAGAATCAGTAGTGTTTGATCAACATCTAAAAATTTACCCTAACCCTGCCTCAACTTATATAAATATCGAAAGTAATGAGGGTGCCGTAGTTTCAATACTAAATATTAACGGCCAACTTATAAAGCAATATTCATTTGTTAAGGGTTTGAGTGAAAGAAGTATTGATATTTCCAGCTTTCCTCCAGGATTATATATTGTTACACTACAAACAAAAAACACAATCCTTTCCGGCAAAATGATCAAACATTAATATTACATAAAAAAACTTCTTGTATTTGAAGTGTGCCCATCAGCGGGAGCGAGGCCTTCCAGATGGTGAACCCGAAAACCTAACAGGTCTCCAAGACCTGTTAGGTTTAATCCATATCCCTGAGACCTTCCTTTCAGGTTTTAACCAATAGAAGCTCCGGCATATACAGGATCAAAGGAGGTAGCCAGGGCTGGAAACCTGGAAGGTCTTTGTGCAATTAGCCGAAAAACCTAACAGGTCTCCAAGACCTGTTAGGTTTAATCCTTATCCTTGAGACCTTCCAGGTTTTAACCAATAGAAACTCCGGCATATACAGGATCAAAGGAGGTTGCCAGGGCTGGAAACCTGGAAGGTCTTTGTGCAATTAACCGAAAAACCTAACAGGTCTCCAAGACCTGTTAGGTTTAATCCCACTACCTCTCAATCCCTGTCCATATTGTGATTTATTGCACACCCTACTCAAAACCCGATGACTCTTCATCGATAATGGTGATGGTAACGAAGCTATAATACAATGTCACCACAGGATCGGTAAATTTCCCGCTTTGCATCGAATAAGACCCCGGACGAAATAGCTCAATAATTTCATACACATTGGCCCCTATCATCCCAATCAAAAAGAATCCAATAATTGATGCAAATATCATATCCACACTCATTTTGGCGGATTTATATATAGAGATCAAAAGGTGGTACCCGATATTTATGTTTTATCAAAAAAGATTTTTTTTCATTTAATTTATTATTTAAATGCTATCATGTTCGGTACGCCGGATGATCTCGTTTTGCAAATCTTTGCCCAAATCATTAAAATAATCGCTGTAACCGGCAACCCGAACAATCAGGTTTTTGTGATTTTCAGGGTGTTTTTGTGCATCCTTCAGGGTATCGGCCGAAACCACATTAAACTGGATATGGTGGCCATCTAACCTGAAATAACTTCTTACCAGTTGCGAAAGTTTTACAATACTGCTGTCATCATTAAAAAACGATGGCGAAAATTTTTGGTTCAACAGTGTGCCGCCTGTGCGTAAATGGTCGATTTTTGCCGCCGATTTAATAACTGCGGTCGGGCCAAGTTTATCGGCCCCCTGAACTGGTGATATCCCTTCAGACAAAGGTTCGCCTACTTTCCTGCCGTCGGGCAAAGCATTTATTACGCTGCCGAAATAGACATGGCTGGTGGTTGGCAATAAATTAATCCTATATTTTCCGCCCCTGGCAGTTGGCCTGCCGTTTATCGAATTGTAGAAAATCTCAAAAATATCTTTCAACGGCCCATCGGCATAATCATCGTCATTGCCATATTTTGGGGTTTCATAAATCAGCTTAAACCGGAGGTCTTCATAACCTGTAAAATTATGTTCGAGGGCTTCCAGGAAATATCCCATGGAAATGGTTTGATTATCGAACACATGATACTTGATAGCTGTGAGGCTGTCGGTCAAGCTGCCCAGGCCAACCCCCTGGATGTAGCTGGTGTTGTACCGGGCGCCCCCGGCATTGTAATCTTTTCCATTGGCCGTGCAATCATCAATTATTAGCGAGAGGAACGGGACGGGAAGATTTTCGGCAAAGAGTTTTTCGATGATATTGTTGCCCTTGATTTTAATACCGGCAAAATAGTTTTCCTGAAATTTATACGCATCCATTAAATCCTGAAAAGATCGATAACTTTTTGGGTCACCGGTCTTCAATCCGACCTGTTTTTGTGTACGTGGATCGAAACCGTTGTTTAAAGTAATTTCAAGGATTTTGGCCAAATTAAAATACCCGGTCAGGAAGTAAGCCTCTGTGCCAAATGCGCCGCTTTCCACACAGCCACTTGCACCCCCGTTACGCGCATCTTCAATTGATTTGCCCTGCATGACCAGTTCCTGCACAATAGCATCAGTATTAAAAATAGATGGCTGGCCAAATCCGGTTTTTGTAATTTTTATGGCACGCTGAATAAAGCGGTCGGGATTTTTTTTGCTGAGCTGTATCATTGAACCCGGCTGGAGTATCCGCATCTCTTCAATCACATCCAGCAACACATAACTCAATTCATTAACTGCATCTGACCCATCAGGATTAACCCCTCCAAGGTTGATAAGCGTAAAATCGGTGTAGGTATTGCTTTCCAGGGCAGTAACACCCACCTTTGGAGGGGCTGGGTGGTTATTGAACTTTATCCAAAATGACTGAAGGATTTCTACAGCCCGGTCTTTAGTAAGCGATCCATCAGCGATCTCCTTTTTGTAAAACGGGTACAAATGCCGGTCCAGCCTGCCGGGGTTGAAGCTGTCCCAGGGGTTTAGTTCGGTGATAACCCCAACATGCACAAACCAATAATATTGAAGCGCTTCGTGAAAAGTTCGTGGCTTGTTGGCCGGGACATGCCGACAAATAGCGGCCATGTGCAACAATTCTGATTTCCTGGTTTTATTGGTTTCATTTTTAGCCAACTCCTCCAGTTTGTCAGCATGGCGTTTGGCAAACATGATGATAGCTTCGGCAGCAATATCATTGGCTTTTAATTGCTCACGTTTATCCAGCGCATCAGGATCGTTATAAAAATCAAGTTGATCTATTGCTTTCCGGATGTCATCCTGGATATCGCGCATCCCTTTTTGATAAATTATATTGCCGGCAACAGTATGGCCTGGTGCCCGTTGCTCCTGAAATTCGGTGAACATACCGGCAGAATAAGCATCGAGCCAGGCCCGGTCCATGTTTGCCATAATCTTGTCGCGGTTGCTTTTGCCTTTCCAGAAAGGAATGATAACATCGCGGTATGCTGTGCGTGTTTCTTCATCAGCTTTAAAAGAAACCTTTGGCCTTGAGTGGAGGATGTCCAAATCCTTTAGAGAGTGTAAGCTCACTTCCGGATAAGTAGGAGTAGCCTTTGGCGCAGGCCCGCGTTCCCCAACTATCAGTTCACCTTTGTTAATGCAAATGTGCTTTTTCTTTAAAATATATTCAAAGGCAAGTGCACGCCTAATGGGCACAGATACCTGCATTGCGCGGCCGCTTTTGTAAAATTCGGTGACCAATAATGCCCGTTCGGCCGAAATACGGTTTACAGCTTTCAGGCTTTGATTTCTTAGTTTTTTAATTCTTTCGTTCATCATTTACAATTTACCATTTAAAATTCTCTTAACCTCCAATTTTCACTAAAAACCCTTCTAATTCAAGCATATTTTTTATCGGTATCAAATCATCTTTATCATAATCTTTCAAATCCTTTAGCCTGTTTTTATTTTGAAATCTTTTATATTTATTCTTTGCAAAAGAATGATAGGGCAAAAGATGTATTTCTTTTATTTTGCCTTTGAAAGTTTTAAGGAAATCCATCATGTCATTCATTTCCTGGCCTGAATCATTTGTTTGTTATCGGCCCCGGTGAATAATTTGTGTTTTTTCTGATCAATGTGTTTCAGGTCGTAAAGAAACAGATCGGTGTAATCAATAATCTGCTCGAATATTTCCCACTTTGCAAATCCGCAGGTATCAACAGTAGTATGAATGTTTTTTTGTTTTAGGGCCTTCAATATTTCAAGGAGGAACTCATGTTGCAATAAAGGTTCACCTCCGCTAAATGTAACTCCACCGCCCGACTCATCATAAAACACCGATTCTTTTTCGATGATTTCCAGTAATTCTTCCACGCTCATCAATTTTCCGATTTCTTCCTGTTTCTCGAAAGGGGCTCCGTCCAGCACAATGGTCTTAACATCAGTAAAAGTTTTTATATCCTGGCTTTCCGGATTGTGGCACCACCAACATTTTAACGGGCACCCCTTCAGAAAAATCGTGGTGCGGATGCCCGGCCCGTCATGAATGGCGAAACGCTTTATGTCGAATACAATGCCTCTCATTTTTTTGCCCTACCACCTTTTTGGTGGAAAAAAATATTTTTTAGTTTTATTCACAGGTTTAGTTATAATGATTAAACGCGATAATGATTATATTTTTAAAAATAAATGATCTTTGTAATGGAATATTTTAACAAACCCTGAAAGTAATATTATGTATCTGGCTTTTAACCTAAACTGTCTGACAGCTGTTCACCCAATTATTTGCTTTTAGGCTAACCTCATAGATTGTGGTAAAAAGGGGGGATGGTGAGGGTGTCCTCAGAAAATCCAACATTCGTAAAGGCCTTTGCCGAACTTGTGGTAGAGGGGTGTATGAATAATCTGATGAAGCATATATGCAAAATTGTACTGCAAAGATATGATTTTATTGATTGGGGTTTCAGGTTTCGGGTTTCAGGTTTCGAGTGTGAAAGGGATGCAATCCCCGATCCCGAAAGCTTTCGGGAACGAGGGGATGGCGACCCTGGTGATCAGGGTTTCCATCCCTTTCCTTTGGTCAGGGATTTAAACCCTTGCGCTACATAGGTTTCAGGTTTCAAGTTGTCGATCAGGTTACGCCAGAATTCTGATAGCTGACTACCGATTACCTATAACTGATTACCGATCACCAATTACTAAAAAATGTCCCATCCTGCCCCGACAATTAAACGAACAAGGTTTATTTTAACAGGGCGGCCAAATTACGCAACCATTCAAGCCCCAAATTCATCGTAGAAGATTACGATAGTCAAGTTGAGTGAGTGAAAGCATACTGAATGAAGAAAAAATTTTTATCCAATTTAATTCTAATCCTGTTTTTAAACCTTCTGATCAAACCCTTTTGGATCCTTGGGATAGACAGGACGGTTCAAAATGTAGTAGGGGCCGAGGAATATGGGTTTTATTTTGTGATATTCAATTTCTCTTTTTTGTTTAATATCTTCCTCGATTTAGGTATCACCAACTACAACAACCGTAACATTGCGCAACACAACCACTTGCTCAATAAGCATTTCAGCGGCATAGTCATTATAAAACTATTCCTTGCGGTAGTTTACACCATCGTTACTTTCAGCTTTGGGTTGGCCATTGGTTTTAATGCACATCAATTGGGGCTTTTAGGTTTCCTGGCTTTCAACCAGTTTTTGCTTTCCTTTATTCTTTACCTGCGGTCAAATATTTCGGGGTTGCTGATGTTCAGGGCCGACAGTTTCCTCTCTGTTCTCGACAGGGTACTTATGATAATCATTTGCGGCGTTTTAATTTGGGGGCATGTTACCAGCTCATCATTTCAAATAGAATGGTTTGTGTATGCCCAAACCTCGGCATATTTGCTTACAGCGCTCATAGCTTTGATTGTTGTTATTAAAAAAGCTGCATTTAAAAGGCTTAACTGGAACATACCTTTTTTTATCATGATCATCAAGCAGAGCTTTCCGTTTGCTGTCCTGGTTTTGTTGATGACCTTTTATAACAGGATTGATCCGGTGATGATAGAACGATTGTTGCCAGATAAACTTGGGGATACGGAAGCTGGTATTTATGCCTCTGCATACAGGCTTTTAGATGCTGCCAATATGATCGCATACTTGTTTTCGGTACTGCTATTGCCACTGTTTGCCAGAATGATAAAAAACCGTGAACCTGTTGTTCATGTAATAAAAATGGCTGCTACCCTGCTTATAATTATTTCCTCGATAGTAGCGTTCGGCTGTCATTTTTATAGCTACGAACTGATGGATTTACTGTATGTGGCCCACGTTGAACAATCGGCTGAAGTATTTCGCTTATTGATATTTGGATATATTGCAATTTCTACAACCTATGTGTTTGGTACACTGCTCACCGCCAATGGAAATTTAAAAATGTTAAACTTTGTGGCTGCCGGAGGTATGGTCATCAACCTTGTTATGAACTTGGTTTTGGTGCCCAGGTTATTTGCGGTTGGCTCGGCCTATGCAAGCCTGGTCGCGCAATTTTTAACTGCAATTGTTCAGGTTTTCCTGGTCCAGCGTATCTTTAAATTTGAGGTAAACTATAAATTCCTTGCCACGATTGTTGCATTTGTTGCCGGGCTAATTGTGATCAACTATTTGTCGAGGATGTTATTTGATAACTGGATGTACAATTTTGTAGTTATGGTGGTCGCCTCACTTCTTTTGGCAATGATATTGAAATTGTTAAACATCAGGGGGTTCATAACTATTTTAAGGAGTGAAGAGACTGGATAAAATTTAAATGGTCTTGTCACCTTATTAATGGATAATTTCTAAAACAAATATTTGTTAGTGTTTTCCACTAAATTATTAATAGTAATATTTGAGTCAGGTCTAAAAACGAAGTTTTTGAAAATTAGCGAAATTTTATTGTTTCCAAACAAATGATTACAAGACAATTAAAAAAGTACATTAGCGCATTAGCGGCAAAATATAGCTTTTTAGACCGGACTCATATTTAAATTTCAGGTTTAAGATTAAAAAATTCTATTTTTGTGCCCTTATTTGATAATTAACAGATATGGTATTCAGGAAATCTGAGAACGAAAATTTTGATTCAACAAATATTTTGCTGTTTTTAATAAAATGGCAAAAGCCTTTGTTGATTGTTACTTTTACTGCAATTGTTGCCGCTATAGTTTTTTCATCACCCTATTTTATTAAGCCAAAATTCAAGTCAACGGTAATTCTATATCCGGCTGCCACCAGTGCTATTTCGAAGGCCTTGCTTGTGGAAAATGCCCGTGCCGAAGACGACGTACTTTCCTTTGGTAAGGATGAAGAGACAGAGCAATTGCTGCAGATACTCCATTCAAATAAAATCAGGGACCGGATAATTGAGAAGTACGACCTGATGGGCCATTATGGGATTGAAAAAGGCTCACAATATAAATTTACCAAACTCTACCGCGAATACGAGGGCAACATTACTTTTAGAAGGACTGAATTTATGGCCGTTAAAATTTCAGTTCTTGACACCGACCCCCAGATGGCCGCAGATATTGCCAACGACATATCATCATTGCTGGATTCGACAAAAAACCAAATGCAGAAGGAGAGGGCAATCCGGGCTTATGAAATTGTCCGGGAAAAATATTTTAAGCTAAGGGACGAGGTTGCTTCAATGGAAGACTCACTTACAATATTAAGGGAGTTTGGGGTGCATGATTATGAATCGCAGAGTGAGATGATAAACCGGCAATTGGCCATCGAACTGGCAAAAGGCGATGTACAGGCAGTGAAGCGTTTAGAAGGAAAACTGGAAATCCTTTCTAAATATGGTGGCCCCTATGTTTCCATTAGGGATGCACTGGAATATGAAAAGAAACAACTCAGCATGATCAAGGCAAAATACGAAGAAGCCAAGACGGATGCCGAGGAGGTGTTGCCAACCAAGTTTATTGTAAATGAAGCGTATAAAGCCGAGCGAAAGACTTACCCAATACGCTGGTTAATTGTACTGGTAACGGCAGTATCAGCTTTTCTACTTACTTTGACCCTTATATTGATCATTGAAAATTTACAGCAATACTTGTCTTTCTCAACGGATTATCTGAGGGGCGTAAAAACAAAACCTTTTAATAAAGATAAGTTGCCGGAGGAAAAAACGGGGCCGGCACCACCGGGCGGGCCGCCTCAACGGGCACAGGCAAACCCGGTAATACAGCCAAGGCCCATTAAAAAGGATCTTGAAGATCACAAAAAAGAAAAAACAACAAAAGAAAAAACAATTGAAATAAAAAAGCCTGTAGGACAACAAAAGCAAGATCAAATTATAATTACTGAAACAACTGAAAAAAGCAATAATCAAATGGAGGGATACTTCGCAAATATGAATATTTTAAAACTATTGTTCAAGTGGAAAATACATTTAACAGTAATTGTATTGCTTGCTATAATCCTGGCTGCAATATTTTCGAGTTCTGTATTCATTACACCTATGTTTAAATCTTACGCCCTTGTTTATCCGTCAAATGTACAGCCCTATTCCGAGGAAAGCGAAACCGAGCAAATGCTTCAATATTTCCAGTCAAAGGATGTCAGGGACAATATTATCAGAAAATATAACCTGGGCAAACGTTACAAGTTAGATTCCTCCTATAAATATTTTCAGTCTGCCATTTTGTGGGAATACGGCAAAAATATTTCTATATCAAAAACCCCATTTGAATCTGTCAGGATCGATGTTATGGATTCCGATCCCCAGGTTGCGTGCGACATTACCAATGATATAATCAATTACTACAACCAAAAGGTTTTAAAAACACACCGGGAGAAATATAAGGAAGTGGTTGACATTCTTGCTAACAGGTTAGAAAAGAAAAAACAGGAAATTGATTCTATTGAAAAGAAGCATCATTTACTAAGGACCGAGTACGGCCTTATTGATTACCCGAACCAATCCCGCGAGGTTGCAAGGGGTTTTTTAGGGACTGTGGATGGGAACAATGCGCAGTATGTTAATAAAAAAGAGGTATTGAAGTTGAAAAAGAACCTGGAGGAAAAAGGGGGCGAGTTCATTTTTTATAATGACAGATATTTTGATATTGTTAAAGAATATGGATCGATAAAAATGGAATACGAAAATGCCAGGATGAACTATGAACGCAAAATTTCATATGTCAGCGTAGTATCGGAACCATTTGCGGCAGATAAGAAAAGTTACCCTGTGCGGTGGGTTATTGTTGCCATTACTGCAATCGCTACCCTGTTTTTCGGCTTTTTGATTATCATGATAATAGAAAACTTCCACTCCATCAGAACAAACTTTCACGGTACTTCTGAAAAATAAGTGGGATATCTAAAAAATGCTAAAATGAATTATGGTCAATTACCACTAAAATGATGGTAGGATCAATTTAAACAAACGGATTTGATTGAGAAAATTAAACTATATTGGGTTTATGGTATCAGTTTGGCATTCATCGCGCTGAACGTCTATCTTTTTATAAACGAGTTTTATTGGTCGTTGATTTTGCCTATTGGGATCGTTATCCTGTTAATGTATATTTTCGCTTTAGATAAACTGATTTTGTTTATCGTTTTTCTCACGCCACTTGCCATTAATGTCACTAATTTTGATATTGATATTGGCGTGTCATTACCTACGGAGCCCTTAATGTTTGGTGTATTGATCATATTTATTTTGAAGTTATTTTCGGGGACACCTTATGACAAAAGGATTATTCACCATCCCGTCTCAATTGCCATCTTGTTTAGTTTAGGTTGGATGTTGATTGCAACATTTACCAGCGAAATACCCATTGTTTCCTTAAAATACCTTATAGCGAGGCTTTGGTTCGTAGTCCCGTTTTATTTTGTCGGTGTGATGCTTTTTAAGAAATTTGACAATATTAAAAAGTTTTCATGGCTTTATGTAATTGCATTGATGATTGTAATTATATATACTGTTGCCAACCATGCGAAATTTGGATTTAATGAAGAGACCGGCCACTGGGTCATGACACCGTTTTTTAATGATCACACAGTATATGGCGCAATGCTGGCCATGTTTGTGCCGGTGATGTTGGGTTTTTCATTTAACTTCAATTCTAAAAAAACTATACGCTGGAGTGCATTCGGTTTTTTTGTTTTATTGATTGTTGCCTTAGTCCTTTCATATAGCCGCGCTGCCTGGTTAAGCATAATTGCAGCATTTATTGTTTATATTGTTGTGATGCTCAAAATTAAATTCAAATGGATTTTTAGTGCCCTGGCGATTTTGGCAATCCTTTTCTTTACATTTCAATATAAGGTTTTGGAGCTATTGGAACGAAACCAACAGGAGTCTTCTACCGACCTGGTTGAACATGTGCAATCGATCTATAATATTTCCTCCAGTGCTTCCAACCTTGAAAGGATCAACCGGTGGCAGGCGGCCATCAGGATGTTCAAGGAAAGGCCATTCCTGGGGTGGGGGCCGGGGACTTATCAGTTTGTTTATGCACCCTTCCAGAGGAGTAAAGAAAAAACTATTATCAGTACAAATGCCGGTGAACTGGGCAATGCGCACAATGAATATCTCGGCCCTTTGTCAGAGCAAGGTGTTCTTGGGATGGTTGCCATGTTGTTAATAGTGATATTTTCGGTATATACTGCCCTTAAAGTTTATAAATATGCCGAAGATAAAGAAGTGAAATTGATGGCATTGATCACTTTGCTTGCCCTGGTAACATATTTCACTCATGGTTTGCTCAACAATTTCCTTGATACCGATAAAGCATCAGTCCCATTTTGGGGGTTTCTTGCAATGGTGGTTGCCCTCGATCTGTTTCACAGTAAGAGGAAGCAGGAAGCTTGATTTAAAGGGGACGGGTTGGTAGTTTCGCATTGACTGCTAAACTAAAAGGCAAGTTTATGTTAACTTATGATGACACAGATGAGATTCGTTTGTTAGCAGAAAAATACAAATTAGATTTTCGGACTATTCCAATGAAAACCACACACCATATACAAAAGAATGAAATTATTATCTCCGACAATTTTGATTGGTGGAAATAAAACTCTGGCCTCAAACCGTTATAAAGAATGCAGCACGTTGCACGTTATCAGACATTTGTTTAT
>NIVA01000215.1 GCA_002254335.1 Bacteroidetes bacterium 4572_114
CAGATGATGAACATAAACCAGCTTGAAAATTCTAAAGATTCCTTATCCGATGAATTGATTATCCGCAAAGAGAGGTTTCGTAAGTCAATTGATGACAAGTATGCATTTTATTACCAGGTTGACACATTGTTAGGGCAAATTGATACTGCTGTTATTGATACTGCTATCATTGATACGACACTAATATTTGCTGATGCAGATAAAGGGATAAAATTAGCTGCCATCGACAATGCACTTCAATCGGCAAGGTCGATTAAAAACAGCATTGGAAACAGCAAAGATGATTTTGAAAGACGACAGGAGCGTATCAGGAAACATAACATCGAGTGGCACCGGAAATTTACACTTTCCATAGCTTGTTTAATACTGTTTTTTATTGGTGCTCCCCTGGGGGCAATTATACGCAAAGGGGGGCTGGGCATGCCTGTGGTGGTATCAATTTTTCTTTTTGTAATTTTTCACATCATTTCTATTACCGGCGAAAAATATGCACGTGCAGGGTTGCTCGAACCTTACATGGCCATGTGGATGGCTTCGGCAGTTTTGCTCCCGCTGGGCATATTCCTAACCTACAAGGCTACCACCGATTCGCCCTTGCTTGATTCCGATTCATGGAAAAAATTGTTTAAATTGTTTACGGTGAAAAGGAAGACTGGAGTGATGGAGTGATGGAGGAATGGAGGAATGGAGGAGTGGAGAAATGGAGGAATGGAGGAATGTAGAAATGGAATGATAAAATATTTAATCATGAGACCGGTCTAAAAACGAAGTTTTTGAAAATTAGCGAAATTATATTGTTTCCAAATAAATGATTACAAGACAATTAAAACAATGAAGATTTTAATCCTTTGTAATAAATCACCATATCCGCCCAAAGAAGGTGGCCCGATCGCTATGAATGCAATCATCGAAGGCCTTTATCAGGCTGGGCACAGCGTAAAGGTTTTGGCCATCAATAGCAATAAATATGGTGTGGATATTAAGGATATTCCCGAATCTTACCAAAAGAAAACCGGGATAGAAACTGTTTACATCGATCTTTCCATCAAGCCTTTGGATGCCTTTTTCAACCTTTTTACAGGTAAGTCATATCATGTTGAAAGGTTCATCAGTAAAGATTTTGAGGATAAAATAATTACTATTCTCCAGAAAGATGAATATGATATCGTACAATTTGAAACCCTTTATATCAGCCCCTATATCGACCTTATCCGCAAATACTCAAATGCAAAAGTAGTTCTGCGTTCCCATAATATCGAACATCTAATTTGGGAGAGGGTGGCAAATATCAGCAAAAACCCCCTGAAGAAGTTTTACCTGGGCCACCTTGCCAAAACCCTCAGGAATTATGAACTGGGAATGCTCAACCGCTATGATGGCATTGCCACAATTACAAAAAAAGACGGGGAAACCCTTCACGGTTTGGGCTGTAATATCCCGCTGATTGATATTCCCTTTGGTATCGACCTGTCGGGTTTGAAGAAAAATCCGGGCATTGAAACCGAATTCCCTTCCCTGTTCCACCTTGGTGCCATGAACTGGATGCCAAACCAAGAGGGGATCAGATGGTTTTTAGATGAAGTGTGGCCCCTTGTGAACAAAGAATTCCCAGGAATGAAGTTTTACCTGGCCGGCAGGAACATGCCCGAATGGATTACCGTGGCAAATATCCCAAATGTTGTTGTAACCGGTGAGGTTGACAATGCCTTCGATTTTATGTATTCAAAAGCCATCGAAATAGTCCCCCTATTTTCGGGCAGTGGCATCCGTATCAAGATCATTGAGGGCATGGCCGCCAAAAAAGCTGTTATATCAACAACAATAGGGGCGGAGGGCATTAATGTGGAAAGCGGGAAAAATATTCTCATTGCAAATAATCCACAGCAATTTTTTGAAGCTGTTAAACAATTGGTACATAATCAGGAACTTTGTGAAACATTGGGCGAAAACGCACGTAAGCTCATCGAAAAAGACCACGATAATAAAAAACTGATCAACCGGCTCGAAAAGTTTTATCAAAAGATAATTGACGGTTAGACACAGGGAAATTTTATTTTTGCCAAATGAAAATTTTAGTGTTGCTTCCACGGGTGCCATATCCGCTTGAAAAAGGCGACAAACTCAGGGCATACAATCATATTAGATTCCTGGCTAAAAACAATGAAATTATTTTATGTGCTATAAACGATACGCAAGTCCATCCCGATGCCGTAAAACATCTTCAACAGTTTTGTACGTCGATCCACATTTTCAACATTTCAAAATTCAGTATTGCCGTAAATCTGCTGAAGGCATTTTTTAAGGGGATACCTTTTCAAACAGGATATTTTTACAATGCAAAGGCCCAGGAAAAATTAGACCGGATAATTGCCGGTGAAAAACCCGACCATATCTTTTGTCAGTTGGTGCGGGTGGCCGAATACATGAAAAATCAGCCTATACCAAAAACCATCGACTACCAGGATGTGTTCTCTAAAGGGGTTCAGCGAAGAGTCGATAAAGCGCCATTTTATTTGCGGCCGGTGTATCGGTCAGAATACAAAAGGCTTTTAAAATATGAACACCATGTTTTTGAAATTTTCGATCATAAAACTATCATTTCGAGGCCCGACCGCGACCTGATCCCACATCCTGAAAAAGATAAAATCCATATCATCCCAAATGGTGTTGACACTGATTTTTTTAAGCCAATCGAAAGGGAAAAAGATTTCGAGATAGTTTTTATTGGAAATATGGCGTACCCGCCCAATGTTAATGCCGCCGAATTTCTTGCAACTAAAATTTTACCAATTGTTCAAAAGTCGGAGCCAGGGGCCAGGCTGCTGCTTGCCGGCGCAACCCCCGATAAAAAGGTGCTTGCCCTGCAATCCGGTTCAGTTACCGTTACCGGTTGGATGGACGACATAAGGGATGGCTATGCCCGTGCCAAAACATTTATCGCCCCCATGCAAATCGGCACCGGCCTGCAAAATAAACTGTTGGAGGCCATGGCCATGAAAATCCCCAGCATCACCTCGCAGCTTGCCAACAACGCACTTTGCGCGAAGGATGGCAAAGAAATACTTGTGGGCAACACCCCTGAAGAATATGCCAATCACATTTTAAAGCTGCTCAACGAACCATCTTTTGCCCTGGAAATTGGCGAGGCCGGTTATCAATTTGTCATTAATAACTATAACTGGGAAAGTGCCACAGCAGAGTTGGAAAAGGTGATGGAATCGGTGCAGCACCCAATTCCCTAAGCGACTTTAAGTCGCTAAGGGAATAAAATTGATTATAGCAATCCTATTTGGGCTTTTTGCCATTTTTGTCCCCGAAGAAACTTTCACAACCATAGCCATGTATTTTGGCATCGTATTGATAATAGGTGGTGGTTTTGGGTTGGTCAATGCCATCAGGTTAATGAAAAAAAAGCACGAATACTTGTCCCCACTTATTAGTTCGATTGTGAGTTTCATGGTTGGTTTGTTTATTATGATCTACACCCGGCGCAGCCTCGAAATATTCGCCATTATCCTCGGTGTCTGGGCAGTGGTTCTTGGATTTGTCCAGCTTTTTATTGCACTCAACCTTATCCCTCCCGGCCGAAATAAAATCATTGTTATTTTCAACGGTATCATTACCTTGCTATTCGGATTGATCCTGTTTTTCAACCCTTTCAATTCGATGGTTGCAATAATTTTCCTTGTGGGGGCCATGGCACTTGTGTTTGGTGGGATATTGATTTATTTGTCAATTATCATTGGGGGAAAGGGAAAGGGAAATGGAATAGTGGAGTAGTGGAAAGATGGAAAGGTGGAATCCCGAAAGCTTTCGGGATGGAAAGGTGGAATAACAATATCCGGGTCAAGGTCTAAAAACGAAGTTTTTGAAAATTGGCGAAATATGGCTTTTTAAACCGGACTCATATTTTAACTAAATTGATAGATGATAAATGATTTTGCTATCTATTAAAAAACAAATACGGTTTTTATTGCTGCTAATAATATTGGCCACATACCCTGTGCTTAACCTTTATTCACAGGTGAATACCGAAAAATTTAGAAAATTCTATACGAAAGATGGGTTTCTGTACAATTTGAAAACCACATTTTCGCTCAAAGCGGGAAACTCGGAGTATGGGGCAGTAAACTTTACCGGCAGGGTTGACCATAACGGTAAGAAATTCGACCAGTTTATCGTGGCCGATATTGAATATAAAAGTACGGCCTACGAACAAATCACTAACAAAGGTTTTGTCCATTTGCGGGGGATGTGGGATTTTGCCAGGCGAACCGACCTTGAGTTTTTCCTTCAACGCGAATACGATGAATTTTTAGACCTTAATTCACGTAACCTAATTGGGACGGCAATTAAGTACCAGCTGGTTGAAACGCAATCGTCAAAAGATAGCACCAATACATTTGATATAAATGTTAGCACGGGCATAATGTATGAAGGGGAAAATTATAACTCTGACCCGGAAAATATCGAGAAGAACTTCATACGTTCCACAAATTTCATCAGTGCCGACTGGCTGATAAAAAACAAACTCAACCTAACCGGGGTGGTTTACTATCAGCCGGCCTTTTCAAACTTTAACAATTTCAGGGCAACTACATGGCTGACATTTGAATTTTCGGTGATCAAGCGGTTTTATGTCGTGTTCCAGGTGTCCTACAAATATAACAGCAGACCGGTAAATGACGTAAAATCCTATGACCTTTCAATCGAAAATGGCTTTAGGTTCGAGTTTCCTTAAGTAAGGGAATGATGGAAAAATGGAAAAATGGAAACCAGATTGTTGAATTACTGCTGTAAAAAAAGAATTCCGTGCTAATTGTTTTTTAGTATTTTAAACACACATTAATAAAATACCTTATAACATGTCAGATGATAAAAAGATAATTTTTTCGATGATAGGCATTGGTAAGCTCTATCCGCCAAACAAACAGGTTTTGAAAGATATTTACCTTTCATTTTATTATGGTGCCAAGATTGGGATCATCGGCCTGAACGGTTCCGGGAAATCAACTTTGTTAAAAATAATTGCCGGTGCAGAACCGTCCTACCAGGGAGAGATAACTTTTTCGCCAGGCTATAAAGTCGGGATGCTGGAGCAGGAACCGGTTTTGGATGAGACAAAAACAGTAAAGGAAATTGTGGAAGAGGGTGTTCAGGATGTTGTTGACATCTTGAAGGAGTACGAAGCCGTGAACTTGAAATTTGCCGAGCCAATGAGTGATGACGAAATGAACGCGTTGATTGAAAGGCAAGGGAAACTTACCGAACTGATCGATCAGCATAATGCATGGGAACTTGATTCAAAGCTTGAACGGGCCATGGATGCGCTCCGGTGCCCCGAGGCCGGTACTCCGGTAAAAACACTCTCGGGCGGGGAACGGCGGCGGGTGGCTTTGTGCAGATTGTTGTTGAGCGAGCCTGAAATTTTACTGCTTGACGAGCCTACCAACCACCTGGACGCCGAATCGGTGGAATGGCTGGAACAACACCTGAAGCAATACAAGGGAACAGTGATTGCCGTAACCCACGACCGTTATTTCCTGGATAATGTGGCAGGATGGATTTTGGAACTTGACCGTGGTGAAGGTATCCCCTGGAAGGGAAATTATTC
>NIVA01000216.1 GCA_002254335.1 Bacteroidetes bacterium 4572_114
GTATATTTGAAGGATTCCTGATAAACAGCAGGCTCGAACATAATCCCGAAACCAAAATTAAAGAAGTCGATCCCATTTCTGTCCAAGTGCTCCCACATTGAGCCGGCCTCGTTGTAGTCTTCGGGATAAATGGCCCCTGCCGAACCGGTCATGGCATAAATGCCGGGCGCATCCGAATTGTATTTAAAACTCCTGTTGCCACCATAACTGGCCGGTGTGTTGGTCTCCACCCATTCGTTGGGATAGGTGTTCACCAGCCAGCGGTGGCCATCGGCCGAAACATCCGAATCCACATAAAAATTATCTGAAATGGCAAAATCACGGGCCAGCTTCAGGTGGTTGGGCATTACCGTTGCCCCTTGCACCGAATCGGCCTTGGCCCGGTTTGTAAAGCTGGCATTGTGGCCATAGCGTGCAATGGATGGATCGCCATCCCCTTTTTCTATCTGCCCGAAAATTTCATCATAAGTACGGTTTTCTTTCGAGATAAAAACAATATACTTAATAGGTGATTCTTTTTGTCCGCCGAAAAGTGGAATAGGGTTTTTTTTCCTCCATTGGTGTTTTGGATCATCAGAACAGGAAATTTGAAAATTATTTTGGATGACCTTTTCTGTCAGTTTTTTTAGTTCTTCATCGGTAGGGATGTCGATGATTTGCACATTGCCTTTCATCAGGCTGCCGATATATGTCCCTTCAGGCCCCGGCTTAAAATCCCTCCCACCATTTGGCCCGCTGCCAAAACCTTTTGCGTTGGCAACAATCAGTTTCTTCCCATCGGGCGTAACTTTCAGTTTGGACGGGAACCATCCTGCCGGAATATGGCCAACCACTTTCAGGGATGGGATATCAATTACACCAATTGCATTGATGCCCGGTTCGGCAACATAAAGGCGTTTCTGGTCAGGTGAAATTGCCAGGCCAAAAGGGATTACACCACGAAAACGTTTGATGGCTTCGTGTGGTTTAAGATAAATTTCGGTAATGATGGTATCGTGATGCGGGCCGATAACTGAAATATTGTCGTTGTTGCCATTGCTCACAAAAACATATTCATCCGTTGCAACTATTGAGTTAGGGCTTGAGCCGCCCACAGCAGGGATACCTTCGACCAATTCCCCCACAAGGTGGCCGGTTTTAATCTTCGCCGTAACATGGGCGGCTTCGGGATTGGAGGTTTCGATGGCCCAAACCGAAAATGATTCGGGAATGTTAGGATCGCCCAACCCGTGTACTTTAACGCTATCGGTGCGGAACCCATATTTTGCTTCATCGGTATTATATCCAAATGGAGGAAATTTCAATCCCTTCTGGTTTTCGTTTTCCATTTCTATTGGCTTGTATTCAAACATACCAACATTGGCAACATAAACTTTGCGCCCGTCAGGCGAAAGGGCAATACCAAAAGGGTAACGTCCAACACCAACGGCTTTAATTACTTCAAGCGATTTGGTGTTGATAATCAAAACCCGAAACTGAATCTGATCAACCGCATAAAGCCATTTCCCATTCTTCGACAGCACCATATCACCGATATAGCCATCCTTAACTTTCCTGCCCTTGGCAGTGACAGAGCAATCGATAAACCCGGTTTTATTGCCGGTTTGAGCATTAAATAAATAGATGCCGTTTTCCTGCCCCCCGGCAACGTAAATGGTAGTTTGATCGGGCGAAATGGCCAAACCCATAAATACAGAACTTATCACACCCTTATCACTGAACGGGCCAGGTGGGACTTGCTGTACCAATGGATTTGTTGACAGTAAATCCCTGATTATTGAGATGGATAACGGCCTGGTACCTGAATTGGCCGTTACTGCAATGTTTCCATCGTTGCTAATCTCCAGGCCGTAAGGGTGGGGCGCCACCGGAATAGTTACGCCAGCCGGCGTTATTAACCTTCCATTGGGGATGATCGTTATGCCGGATTTATTTATTTGAGTTGGCAATTCTCCTGCCGGTGCGTTAAGCACGGTAATTTTTGGTTGATGCGTACAGGAGGTTATGATGATTGCCAGGAAAAATACAAGAATTTTGATTAGTGAGTTCATGGGTATTTTTTTATTTCATGCGGTTTTTAGGGCGGCTGAACCAGGCTTTCCGTTCTACCCGCCTTGCACCAGTTGTATTTTTGTAAGTGGTACGGGGTCTTCGTTCCTCAGCCTCCGCCCACCAACAAAAAAATCAACTGCTGCTTCACCGGGGTGCCACTCCAATCCTTGCCGCATCTTTATCCATTTAAATTATTTCTGTCAGTGTTTTTACAAAGATGGTTAATTGAGGCGAGAAACAATGCTTTTTTTTAGAAAAACCTTTCCCGTACAAATGAAAACAATAATAAATCATCAATAGAAAATAATAAATTAACATATTATCTTTGCACAAAATTAAGCATAAGGAAAATGATGGATAACCCAAACGATTCTTTTGAAAATGACCTGGAACAATTGATCAGGTTATTTAAGAAAATTAAAACCAAAACAACAAGCGGGCAGTTTGCGCACCTTGACCCCGCATTTATGCAGAACCTTGATTTTATCATCAGCAATTATGAGATGATAAAAGGTAATATCCCGAAAGAGATGCTGGGTCAGATGGGAGTTCCTTTTCAGCAGGTGCTCAGAGGATTTATTAATCAGCTTAAGCAAGAACTGGGCGAGGATTTTGATAATGACATTGAAGTTGCAGCCGAAACCAAAACCTTAGAAAAAACTGAAAGGACCGAACTGGCCAACGACATTGAAAAGATTGATATGATGTTGAAAAATCCGGGGCTGAGCGAAGAAGATATTGATGCCCTGCTTGATAAAAGAAGCGATTTGCAAAAAGACAGGGGAGAGGGTTAAGGGATGGAAGAATGGAAGAATGGAAGAATGGAAGAATGGAAGGTTGGAAGAATGGAAGAATGGAAGGTTGGAAGAATGGAGTAATGGAGTAATGGAGTAATGGGTTGCCAATACTTAAAGAGTTGAGTGTAGAAAACTGACTGACAGTTGCCCTATAAATTATCCAATGAAACTAAAGCTTTGTGGATGTCCGATGTTACTATGTCATTAAACAATAGCACTTCAGTCATTTACACACCCGGTAACCTGAAACCTGCCTGCCCGCCGAAGCGAAGCGAAGGAGGGAAACCCGAAACCCAAGTTAATATGATATAAATAATTGTTATTCCCTCTTCCTGAACTCCTCGCTGCCGCGATCAAGAAAATCAACAAATTCATTTACATCCAAATCATACGCACGTGGACTGACCAGAAGTTCCCCATCTGAATTTGCAGATCTGCAAACTTTTTGCCTACGGTTTTTTTCATTTTCCCATCGTGAGTTGATTTTATCCATTCTTCTTTCGGCAAACGGGTTTTATCATCAACATACATGGCAACCACTACATAATCATTACGCAGCCTCTTTAAAACTGCAGGGTCTGACCAAACGTTGGCCTCCATTTCGCGGCAGTTCACACAGCCATGCCCGGTGAAGTCGATAAAAACAGGTTTGTTCAATGCTTTGGCACATGCCAACCCCTGGTCGTAATCAAAGTACCCTTCCAATCCATGTGGCAGGTGAAGGAAATCATTGTACTTTGGCCGTTCGCACCCTTCGATTTTTTTTATTTCGCCCGTGCCCCCAAATGAGGCAACCTTTAAGTTGTCCCTTACAATTTTATTTACATCAAAATCGTGGGTTTGCTGTGGTGGCATATAGCCGGAGAGAGCCTTAAGGGGAGCTCCAAACATGCCCGGGACCATATAAACCACAAACGAAAATGTAATGATTGCAAAAATGGCACGGGGTACGCTGATGTATGGAAGGTCGCTGTCGTGGGCAAATTTCAGTTTCCCCAGGAGATAAAACCCCATCAGGGTAAAAATGACGATCCAAAAAGCCAGGTAAACTTCCCTGTCTAAAATCCCCCAGTGATAGGTTTGGTCGGCGATACTTAAAAATTTCAGCCCCAGGGCAAGCTCCAGGAACCCAAGCACTACTTTCACCGAGTTGAGCCATCCGCCCGATTTAGGTAAATTGCTCAACCACGACGGGAAGAATGCAAATAATGTAAAGGGCAGTGCAAAGGCCAATGAAAACCCGAACATCCCAATAATAGGTTCAAGTACCGCGCCCCCGGCCGATTTTACAAGAATGGCCCCAACAATTGGACCGGTGCACGAAAAGGATACCAACACAAGTGTGAATGCCATGAAAAAAGCACCTGTGAAACCGCCTTTATCGGCTTGCATATCGGTTTTATTAATCATCCAGCTTGGCAAAGTTATCTCGAACATACCAAGGAATGAAGCTGCAAAAAATACAAAAATCAAGAAGAAAAGTACATTGGGCAGCCAATGAGTGCTAAGCCAGTTGGCAAAATTCGCCCCCAGGGTAACAGCAACCACAGTACCTATAATAGTATAGATGGCAATAATAGAAAATCCATAAACCAATGCCTGGAATTTTGCTTTTCTCTTATTACCGCTGTCGTGCATAAAAAAGGTAACCGTCATGGGGATCATCGGAAATACGCATGGGGTAAGTATTGCAGCAAAGCCCGCCAGAAAGGAAAAGAAAAATAACCACCATAAATTAGTATCATCTTTTATTTTTCCTTCGGGATCTAATGATGGGGCAGTTACCTCTGATGTAGGTTGCGATGGGCTTTCAGTATTAAAACTAAAATCAAATTCAATTTCCGTGGGGGGCAAACACTTTTCATCATCACAACACATAAATTCCAGGAAACCGTCAATCGTTAATGGCCCATCGTTCAGGAGCTTGATCCTTTGGGTAAAAACTGCTTCATGGCTAAAGAATTTAAGTATCATCTTGAAATTGGGGTCGTATTCCTTTTCGGGCTCTGTTTCGTTAAACACTACCCGGTAAATTTTACTGCCCTCTCCATCAAACCCTTCTTCCTCTTCAATTTTTACATTTTTGTCGATAAACTCAAATCCTTCAAGGTTGTTAAAAAAGAAAGATGTTTTTATCGGGCCGCCATCTTTAATATTTTGTGAATACAAATGCCATGTATCATCAATGGTTGCAGTGAAAATGAGTTCGGCTTCATTGTTATTGAGAATTTTACTTTCGTATCTCCACTTAACCGGTTCGTCAATTTCCGAAAACCCTTGTGTGGCAATAAACAGAAGCATGAGCAATAATGAGAATTGGACCCATGTGCCCGGGGTTTTCATGTTTGCAAAATAGTCAGTTAGTTGAAATTTTTTCATGAGAAAAGTATATAGGATTTGATTTAACAACAATCAGGTTTATTGATTATTATGTTTTAATTTTTTTAAATTAATTTTTTTCATTCGGTCTAATAGCATTTTGTGCCGGAAAAAATAAAGGCGCAAAAGTAATAATTTTGATTCAAAGGGTATTGGGGGAAAATTTGGGGTCGCCACGTAGAGCTTGACAAATTGAAACAGAATGCTACGAATACACTAATCAATTATGAATTGGCAATTAGGGAAATCTTGTAAATGGTTTTAGTTTGGTTGTCTATTTTAAACCTGTCATCTATCCTGTGCCCAACTATCCAGGCAATTTTATCTTCCGAAAGGAGTATCCATGTTTTTTGTTTATCAAGCAGCGAGAATTTATTATCTGTAAAATAGTCAGAAACCTTTTTCCTGCCCAGCATCCCAAAAGGGTGAAAGGAATCACCTTCTTCCCACCTTCTTAATTTCAGTGGAAACTTAAGTTTATCAAAATCAAATTGGGCCACATTCTTATCAGGATCGATAATGATTTTGCCGGTAACGGACAATCGCTCAAAATTCAATTCAACAGGGACACCTATCTTTATTGCACCGGCATCAACAAAATATTTATCAGGTTTGTTAATATCAACCGGGGAAATGATTAGAAAATCCCTGTCGATGATCAGTTGATGTGTTTTGGAAAAGAAAGTTTTACC
>NIVA01000217.1 GCA_002254335.1 Bacteroidetes bacterium 4572_114
CTGGTTATACGGATTTATTTTTGTTTTTATCAGTGCTTTTCCGTGCCGATCTGCGTCAGTATTTTTTTCCGCACCCCGCAATCATACTTTTCCCATTCACACCTCCCCAGCCTCCATTCACACAACAAATCCATACGTTCACACATTAAATTTGGTTTTGGGGGCTAACAACCATTATCTTTATTTTAAAAAATTGTTAACAAGTGAATAAAACAACAACTCAGGTATTAAAGCTGATATTAGTGTTGGCAATCGCATTTTTGCTCATCGAATGGTATTTCTATGGGTTTGGATTTGAAAACAACAATGTGTTGCAGATTACAATTAATTCGATTATCCTCGGTCTGGCCATCGGCATTTTTATCGTATTGGTGCACTTGTTTTATTTGGGAAAGAAAGAATGAAATTTTAAAAATTATATTATGAAAAACAATAGAAACTTAATAGTAATTATGGCAATATCACTGCCATTCATCTTAGCCATATTTGGCTCATGTAAAACGAGTTCAAATAGTACATCAAAAAACAAGCAAGCTAACAGAATGGAAATGTGTCAGGAAAATAATGACATTATAACCTTACCAGAAGTATTGCCAAGCTTTCCGGGAGGAGAAACTGCAAAGAAAAAATATCTAACCGAAAATATAAAATGTCCTAAGTACACTAATAAACAACAGATTCAGGGTAGAATAATAGCGGCTTTTATTGTTGAAAAAGATGGGTCCTTATCAAATATTACAATTCTACAGGGTGTTGGAGGGGATTGTGATGAGGAGGTTTTGGGGATTATAAAAAAGATGCCCCGCTGGAACCCTGGATTCTGTTTTGGTGAGCCTGTCAGGGTTCAATATAATATGGCTGTTTTATTTGAATTAGAAAAATCAAAAAATAACATACCGGATTATTTGTTAGAGCCAGGATGAAATTCCTGCAGGAAAATATTAAGTATCCACAAATGGCCCGCGAATCAGGGATTCAGGGAACGGTGTATGTAACCTTTGTGGTTGAAAAGGATGGGTCTCTATCAAATATTGCCATCATGAGGGGAATAGGAGGTGGTTGTGATGCGGAGGTTTTGCGACTGATTTATAATATGCCTCGCTGGAATCCTGGGCGTTGCGATGGTGAGCCCGTAAGGGTACGGTTTAATATGCCTGTTAAGTTTACATTAACGCGAAAAAAAGAATAGTAAACATAAGTGCTCCTTTTGAATTAAAGATGAGTATAGCCCAAAAATGCAAATGTTTGGAAAAATAGCTGACAGTTTTTTATACCTTGCTCAATGATCATTTGCAGGATAGGAAACTAAATTTTAAGCATCATGAAAATCTTTACTATCACAACCCTCCTATTGGGTTTATTTATGCGGCTACGGGCCAGTATAACCCCCAACTAATTGATTCAACAAAAACATGGAGTACAATAAATGAATATACAGCTGGCGGGGGTATTATTTATTCATTTTGGAATAAGTTTATGGGTGATTCGATCATTAACGGGCAAACCAGAAACTCAGAACTCCGAACTTAGAACCCGGAACTCAGAACTCCAAACTTTTTCCCTTCACACTTCCCCAGCTATCCTTCACACTATAAAACAGGCCATTCACATATTAAATTTGGAATCCAACCATCTGCAGGATTAATTTTGTTACAACAAATTTCTAAATAGGTATGCTATGAAAAATTTAAACATTGCTATTTCAGCTTTAACACTACTGTTTTATTTAAATACGGACTCTTTTTGCCAAAGCAATTTCATCCTGGCAGGAGAAACATCCGGAAGTTCCACTGTTTATACCGATTTAATCCCGGATATCAGAATTATTAATTTCTATAATTCCAATTCAATTTGGTATTATGATATTGATAAAGATGACATTTATGATTTTTTATTTAAAAGTTCTAGTGTTCAGTCACCAGGAGGGGTATATAAAAAAGAATACAAAATTGAGACAACAGGCGGCGAATCTATTGCCATGCATCCTTCCTCACCTCAATGTGCAGATGTTATAAATGCGAATGATACTATTGGCGATAATCTTATTTGGGGGACCTCTGCCATTTTATGGTATTATAGCTCTTATCCAGGAGGTACACCAATCGATATTGGTTTCTGGCAAAATGTTGAAGGTAAATACTTAGGGTTAAAAAAAGTTATAGGAAATGACACAATTTATTGCTGGTTTCAGTTATATGTTGCAAATGATTATATTCATTTTAGGGAATTTGCGACATCTCAACAGTTAGCAAAAACGAAAGATTTTAATGTAAAAACTATTGATGGGATCAAATTGGTCCCATCAACGGATCCTGAATTTTCAAAATAAACCAGGGTAAGGTAAACTGCCCACAATTGAGAACGAATATGAAAAAGCTTTGTTTTATTTTCACGACCACTTTGTTTTTGCTGTTTGCTGGGGCATTCGGGCAAAAACCAATAATTGAGCTAACCTTTACAGCTAATTTTTACGGGCAAAACATTCTGTTGGACAGCATACTGATTGAAAACCTGACACAGGGCGGTGATACCATATTATATGCACCTGATACCTCACTGATTTTGGGATATCCGGTAGGTGAAATTGAATTGCCGGCATTTGTGCAAAGTAATATTGTTGTTGCCCAAAATCACCCAAACCCTTTTGACGGAGAAACTGTCTTTAGGGTTTACCTCTCTCAAAAAGATCTTTTACAAATAAGTGTATTTAATCTTTCAGGTCAAAAAACAGCCTTTTATGAAAATACCTTTGAGGGCGGATATCATAGATTTACCTTTTATTCAGGAAAGAAAAACTACTACCTAATGGTGGTGAAGGGAGAGAATACAATCGGTTCGATAAAAATGGCAAGTATAAGCAGCAATTGCAATGGCCTATGCAAAATTGTTTATACCGGAAAGGATGATAAACCAAAAAAAATAAAGTTATCCCGGGATATTAATAATTTTAGTTTCAATTTAGGCGATGAACTGAAATTTGTTGGCTACACATCTTATGGGCAAGCAGAAATCATCGATGCCCCTCAAGGAAATAAATCTTATGAATTTCTTATTCTTGCATCAAACATTCCTTGCCCCGGTACCCCAAACTTTATTTATGGTGAACAGGTGTATAATACTGTTCAGATCGGCACCCAATGCTGGATGGCAGAAAACCTGAACATCGGTACGATGGTATCAGGTTCAAGCACGAACAACAGAATTATTGAAAAGTATTGTTATGACAACAGTTTTACTAATTGTTATGTTTATGGTGGCCTGTACCAATGGGATGAAATGATGCAATACTCCACCCAGCAAGGTACCCAGGGCATTTGTCCGGAAGGTTGGCATATCCCTGCAGATTATGAGTGGACAGAATTAATTGATTTTTTGGGAGGTGAGGGTGTAGCAGGAGGCAAAATGAAGGCAGTTACACAATTATGGAATGTACCCAATTCCGGTGCAACAAATGAAAGTGGTTTTTCAGCCTTACCTGCCGGCTGCAATGGAGACGTACCTTTATTCTCTTTTGAAAATCTTGGTAAAAATGGGATATTTTGGACATCTTCCCTTAGCAATATAGATGGTGCATTTAATCGTGGGCTAACCTACACGGGAGCATACATATCTGGTTATTACCATAAAACACACAAAGCCTTCAGTGTTCGATGCATTATGGATGGGCTTGACGGGGCACCACAGAAAACCCAACATTAATTGGCCCTCGTATTTATAATAGTAACTGAACAGGTGGTTTAATAAGGTTGCTTAATGGACTAAATCCAGATACTGTTTACCATCTTCAATCTTATGCAAACTGATTTTTTTGAAACCCCTATCAACCCTTCTTTGCAACAATCTACGCCAGTTTGAACCCTGAACCCAAAACCCTCAACTTTAGTCACCCCAAACCCTGCACAGGCAGGATTTCGCTCCGCTCAACTTTGAACTCAAAACTCGGAACCCCAAACTCCAAACCCCAAACTCCAAACTCCAAACCCCGAACTTTTCCCTTCACACCTCCCCAGCCTCCCTTCACACTATAAATCCCATACGTTCACACATTAAATTTGGATTTGGTATAAAGCTACCTGTAACTTTATCCATTGGCGTGTAGAACTGGATGGAATACACCTGGCCAGCCCTACAGTGCCGGGATGCGGTACAGGGCTTCATTGGAAAATTGTTACAATTCATGATGTTCCCATTACTGCCGGTGCTCATACAATATTCCTGGGCACATATCAGATGGATTTCTCTCCGGATTATCGACTGGATTGGATACAATTGGGCGAAATACATATTGAAGCTGAAACCTATGACCGAATGGGCGGTAACGACCCAAACCCTGACAACCGGGGGCTTCTTATTTATCCTATGGCTACCAATCTACTGGAGTCTTATATCCTGACAGTTCAGATATGGGATGGAAACCCAAATATGGATGGCATACTTCTTTTTGAAGATTTTGTAGGGCCAACCAACGAAATATATGACTATTGGCATTGTAGTCCGGCCAACACTATTACAGTTCAATATATCGAGAGTGGCGGCCAGGCGGCCATTGAATGTGAGTGGATACCGGAGGGGCCAGGAGAGCATGACATCTACATAGTTATCGACCCCAACGAAGTGCTTGGGGAGGTTGATGAAACAAATAATATTGCTCATCGAAGCATAATAGTTAGTGGCGGCAATCAACCTGATTGTTTAGTTGGATATTGGAAATTTGAGGAGGGGTCTGGTAATATTGCCTATGATAGTAGTGGATATGAAAATAATTGTACACTTCACGGGCCTCAATGGAATAGTGGTATATCGGGTTATGCTTTAGAATTTGACGGTATTAATGATTATACAATAGTTCCTGATGATCCAATCCTGAATTTTAACAATACAAATCAATTTACTATCCAATTATGGATAAAGAGAAAAGGTTTTTCACTATCTCATACAGAAAGCCTTATCTCCAAAATAACCAGTGCGCATAAAAAAGGGTATGGCCTTACTATTGGTATTGATAATACTATTAATTTTTATTTAGGTGATGGAAACGTTCAACATGCCTGTAAATCAGAAACAGAAATTGATGATACAAATTGGCATCATATAGTTGCATCCTGGGATGGGGCCACTCAATATTTATATATCGATAATAAGTTGGACAAATCAATATTTATAGGTGATGTTACTATTGCAAACGATAATAAACCTCTTGAATTTGGCAATCACTGGGGCTATACAGGCAATAACCATCCGTTTTATGGTTTCATAGATGAAGTCACCATCTACGATTGTTCATATATCCAAAGCGAACCCGGTTGGGAGGTAATAACCGGTACCCAATATAATATGACAGTCCTGGCATCCATCGGGCTGTTCGGTGATCCTTTTGTAGCCGGTGGCAATAATATGGCGGCAGCATTTGGCCCTGATGGTGAAAACGATTGCAGGGCATTGGGCGTAGGCCAGGGCAATCTCTGGAATTTCACTATTGTTAGCAATGCAGAGGTTACCGATGAAGAAGTGATCAGCTTTAAAATTTACGACACCAATTCAAATACTGTTTACGAGTGTAACGAAACAATCTTATTTGAAAATAATGCAATAATCGGAACACCCGACAGCCCGTTCCCCATAACGGTTACTAATATCCAAGGCCAGGAATTTGATTTGGCGGAAAACTGGAATTGGGTTTCATTTAATGTCCACCCCGATGATACAAGTATCGAATCGGTTTTCGGGCCCTTGGGCGATGCCGTATCCCAGGTGAAAAACCAAATGCACGGCGCAACATACTTTGGGGACCCGCCAACCTGGTGGGGCGACCTGGAAAACATAAGTGATGGGGAAGGATATCTCGTGAAAATGAACAACCCTTTTGATGGTTTTGTGGTATCCGGTTTCCCAATCGAACCTTCAACGCCAATAAATTTAATTGAAAACTGGAACTGGGTTGCATACTATCCCCAGGCTCCATTATTGGTAGAAGATGCCTTGGCCGGTATCGAACAAAATG
>NIVA01000218.1 GCA_002254335.1 Bacteroidetes bacterium 4572_114
ATTGGAGTGGCACCCCGGCGAAGCAGCGGCTGATATTTTTGTTAGTGGGCGGAGGCTGAGGCACGAAGACCCCGTACCACTTACAAAAATACAGCTGGTGCAAGACGGGTAGAACGGAAAGCCTGGTTCAGCCGCCCAAAAAAATCAACGAGCAAAAAATATTCATCCCACTACACTAAAAATCAAATCAGTTATCATGTAAAATATTCTATATTTGCCGCCTTAAAATCCAAAGTTTAAGTAATTAATTAAAACAGTTGAGATATGAAAAAACACAATTTCTATGCAGGCCCGTCAATCCTGCCACAATTTACTTTAGATGAAACCATTAAAGGAATAAAAGACTTTGCCGGGACAGGGCTTTCGGTAATGGAGATTTCGCACCGCAGCAAGGAGTTTGTTGCTGTGATGGATGAGGCCACAGCACTTTTTAAAGAGTTGTTGGGCATACCGGAAGGTTATTCGGTAATATTTGTAGGTGGTGGTGCAAGCACACAGTTTGCCATGATCCCCTACAATTTGATGAAGTCCAAGGCCGCCTACCTGAACACCGGTGCCTGGTCGAAAAAAGCAATAAAGGAAGCCAAATTGTTTGGCGATGTAAATGTTGTTGCTTCTTCCGAAGATACCACTTTCAACTACATCCCAAAAGGCTACCGCATTCCTGATGATGTCGATTATTTCCATATTACCACCAACAACACCATTTACGGGACCGAGATTAGGGAAGATTTTGATGTGGATGTGCCATTAGTTGCAGATATGTCGTCAGATATTTTTAGCCGCAAGATGGATGTTTCAAAATATGCCGTAATTTATGGTGGTGCACAAAAAAACCTTGCCCCTGCCGGTGTTACTTTCGTAATCATCAGAAATGATGTATTGGGCAAATCTGACCGCCCCATACCTACTATGCTCAATTATAAAACACATATTGATAAGGAGTCTATGTTTAACACCCCTCCGGTATTGCCAGTATTTGCCGCACTGCAAACCTTAAAGTGGCTCAAGGCCAATGGTGGTGTTGGCGAGATGGAAAAAATCAATATCCACAAAGCAGGCCTGTTGTATGACGAGATAGACAGGAACCCATTATTTAAAGGCACTGTGCTGAATAAAGAGGATCGCTCAAGGATGAATATTTGCTTTGTGATGAATGATGGTTGCGAAGCCCTGGAAAAAGATTTCCTTGCTTATGCAACTTCAAAGGGTATGCTTGGGATTAAGGGACACCGTTCAGTTGGCGGTTTCCGTGCATCCACATATAATGCGTTGCCGGTCGAGAGTGTGCAGGCTTTGGTTGATGCCATGAAGGAATTTGAAAAAATGAAAGCTTAATTGAAGGAGGAAAAACATGAAGAAAATATTAGTTGCAACAGTAAAACCGTTTGCCCCGGCGGCGGTAGCTGAAATTAAAAAAATTGTTGATGCCGCAGGATATGAATTTATTTTGCTGGAAAAATATGCCGGCCAGGCCGATTTTATTAAAGCTGTTGAAGATGTGGATGCGTTGATCATCCGTAGCGATAAAGCCGACAAAGATGTGATAGCCGCCGCAAAAAACCTGAAGATCATTGTCAGGGCAGGGGCCGGTTACGATAATATTGATTTGGGGGCTGCTTCTGCAAAGGGGATTGTTGCCATGAACACACCTGGGCAAAATTCAAATGCTGTGGCCGAGTTGGCCGTGGGCATGATGGTATTTCTTGCACGTGGACAGTTTAATGGAAAATCAGGGACTGAGCTTCGGGGCAAGACCATCGGGATACACGCTTACGGGCATGTTGGGAAATTGCATATCCCGGCAAACGAACACACCAAAAAATCTATTGGTTTTGAGATTTTGTCATCGATGCCAAAGAATGCGGTTTTGGTCAATACTGCCCGCAAAGAGGTGATTGACGAAGATGGGCTATTGAAGGTAATGGCCGAAAGAGGTGATTTTAAATATATCTCCGATATTGCCCCCGATTGCGCACCCGAGTTCGCTGCAAACTATGATGGCAGATATTTGTTTACACCGAAAAAAATGGGCGCCCAAACTGCCGAGGCAAACATCAACGCTGGAATTGCATCTGCAAACCAGATTGTTAACTTCCTTGAAAAAGGTGATGTTACTTTTCAGGTAAATAAATAAAAATATTAACTTTGCCCGCTGAATCAGACCTGACGATTCAATAGTCGTTAGGTCTGATTTTGTTTATGCTTGTTATCAAATTTACTAACCCCAACTTTTTTTATTATGGACAATGATGCTGACAAAACAATGACTTTCTTTAGGTTTGAAGATTTGAGGGTATATCATAAAGCACTTAAATATGTTGAGTGGGTACACTCTAATACCACACTTTTTCCTGAAAACGAATACCAAAGCCTGACCTTGAAGTTTGTTAATGCCGCCCAGGCCATTGCCCTTCAAATTGCCGAAGGGTCTTCCAGGAATAAAACACAGTTCATCTACTATCTGAAAATGGCCAAAAGTTCTATCCGCGAATGCGTGGTTTTTACTGCAATTGGCCAGGGGCTTAATTATTTGACCGAGGATACCATTGAGCAATCACGCGGCCAGTTGATGGAGTTGACAAAAATGATTGGTGCATTAATCGGTTCGTTGCAACGGTCCAGTAGTGGCGGGGGTTACGAAGAGAGGTAGTATTTTTCTGTTCTGTTACCAATTTAATGGAATAATAATCAAAGTTTTAATTGTTGTAAAATATTTAAGCATTTTCGCATTGCATCATTTTCGCATTGCATAAAAAATTTATAAAATGGCAGTACTAAAAGCTTTTAAGGGGTTACGCCCACCAAAAAACATCGTGAAAAAACTGGCATCCCGCCCTTATGATGTTTTAAATTCAGAAGAAGCCCGCGAAGAGGCAAAAGGGAATGAATACACTCTTTTGCACATTATTAAACCTGAGATTGATCTCCCTGAAGATGTCGATCATTACGCACAGGAAGTTTATGACAAGGCAAGTGAAAACTTTAATGCCTTTCGGAAAAATGGCTGGCTGGTCCCTGATGTTGATGAGTACCTATATATCTATGCACAGACGTGGAATGGTAAAACCCAGTATGGCCTGGTGGGCTGCGCATCGGTGGACGATTACATGAACAATGTGATAAAGAAGCACGAGCTTACGCGCAAAGTGAAGGAAGAAGACCGGATGAAACATGTTAGGGCCACCAACGCCAATATGGAACCGGTATTTTTTGCCTATCCTGCCAAAAAGGAGATTGATGAGATTGTAGAAAAATGGGTTGCCGGGCACGGGCCGGAATATGATTTTACGGCCGATGATGGTTTTGGCCACCATTTTTGGGTAGTGGACGATTTGAAAATTGTTAAAGAATTAGCCAATCTGTTCGGTGAGATTCCAGCGACCTATGTTGCTGATGGACACCACCGGACAGCTGCTGCCGCTTTGGTTGGAAATGAAAAGAGGAAAAATAACCCCGACCACAAAGGGGATGAGGAGTATAACTTTTTCCTGGCCGTACATTTCCCCGATGACCAATTGACGATTATTGATTATAACCGGGTAGTTACCGATTTGAACGGTATGACCGATGAAGCCTTTCTTGAGGGCCTGAATGAATCTTTTGTTGTTGAGGAAAAAGGGCCGGAAATTTATAAACCCTGTTGCCTTCATAACTTTAGTATGTACCTGGATAAAAAGTGGTATTCGCTCACTGCAAAAGAGGGAACTTACAATGATAGCGATCCGATTGGGGTTTTGGATGTTACCATTCTTTCAAACCTAATTTTAGATAAAATCGATATTAAGGACCTCAGGACTTCCGACAGGATTGATTTTGTTGGTGGCATCCGTGGGCTGGGCGAATTGAAAAGGCGTGTGGATTCGGGCGAGATGAAAGCAGCATTTGCACTTTACCCGGTTTCGATGAAACAATTGATTGATATTGCCGACACCGGAAACATCATGCCACCAAAAACCACCTGGTTCGAACCGAAACTCAGGAGCGGGCTTGTGGTGCATTCGCTGGATGAGATTTAGGGAAGGGGTTAGAAGTTAGAGGTTAGAAAAGACTTATCAATAGTATCTTAAAAATATACCACAAAATATGGATGCACAGCAAATCGTACTTAAAACGTTAAAGGATTCTGAAGCCCCATTGAAGGGCGGTGAAATAGTTGAAAAATCAGGATTAAACAAAAAGGATGTTGACAAAGCCATTAAGCAACTAAAGGTTGAGGAAAAGATATTTTCGCCCAAGCGTTGCTTTTATGATGCGAAATAGTTTGGCCGATTAAATTCGATGATATATCAACCCTGTCCGTACTTCGGCCATTAATTGAAGAAGGCAAAAGCTGGGATGATATTACTTGCCTTATGTGTGGCATATGCCCTAATCATGCGAAACGTTATTTTTACACTGGTCAGGATACATTGATAAATGGATTGGTTTATTCTAATATTGGGCACTATAATTTTATAGGTTTTGCAGGCGTGGAAACTTGCCCACCTTATTCGGTCGATACCATTCCTTTTACAGGGACTGAATTTATGCATGAAGATACCACAGAACGAAAAGTGTATATATGGAAGAATAACCAACCGGAACTATTATATGACTTTTCTCTTCAGGTGGGTGATACATTAATTTCGGAGTGGGTTACATTTTCTTATGGATTTGTAGTTGCTGAAATTGAAGATGTGGAGTTACTTAATGGTGAAACAAGGAAAAGGTGGGTGTTTGAGAATGAAGAATGGGGCGGTGAGATCGGGGCATACATCGAAGGGATAGGTATGGAAACCGGCTTGTTTGGAGATTTTGTTCAGTTTGAATGGTGGTCAGAACTGATGTGTGTACAAATAGATGGGGAGCAATTATGGGATGGTGGCTTTTCAAGTTGGGGAGGGTGTTACGGCCTTGTGGGTGAAGATGAAATAGCCACCGAAGATTTGCAAATTTACCCAAATCCCGCCAGCGATTTCATCCGAATTTCAATTCCCGAAAATATTGATATGGCAGGGCTGAAGATTTTTAATTCGTTGGGGCAGGTGGTTTTTGAAGGTTTAATTCAATCAGAGAATGCAATCATTGATGTTTCTAAATTAGGGCAGGGAATGTATTTCGTGCTGATCAAATCAGAAAATAACATCAAAAAAGAAAAGCTGATTATCAGATAATCATTCTGTTATAGTTTTTTTTGACCTACTACCATTTTAGTGGTAAACAATGATTCTGTTGTTCTGTTAGTAAGTTTGTTACTAATGAAATGCAATAATGTTTAAATGCTAAAATATTACTCAATGGTTAAGTTTATGATATTAAATAGCTTATGTAAAATATTGTTTTTTTTTCATTTAGGATATTGTTTACATTATTGCATTGAACCATTGAAGCATTAAAGCATTTTTGTATGATCCACTAAATTCGCATTAGTACCATTTTTTTTAAAGCTCATCTTCCCTCCCTCCCCCTGCAGTTTATTTTTTCAGCCTATCTTTGCCTAAAAATCTAAAATCATGAACCAGGGCCAAACACCACTGGCCGAAACCCTCAGGCCATCTTCACTTAACGGATATATCGGGCAGGAACACCTGCTGGGCAAAAATGCCATTTTGCGCCGGGGCATCGAATCGGGAAATATCCCATCCATGATATTGTGGGGGCCGCCCGGTGTGGGAAAAACAACGCTGGCCTTCATCATTTCAAAAACATTGGGCAGGCCTTTTTATAGCTTAAGTGCCGTTAATTCGGGGGTGCGGGACGTGAGGAAGGTGATAGAAAAATCAAAGGAAGAAATAAGTGCCATTTTGTTTATCGACGAAATCCACCGTTTTAGCAAATCCCAGCAGGATTCTTTGTTGGGCGCTGTAGAAACCGGCATCATTACCCTTATTGGCGCCACCACCGAAAACCCTTCGTTTGAGGTAATCTCCCCCCTGCTCTCACGTTGCCAGGTCTATATCCTGCGGCCACTGGAAAAAGATCATTTGCTGAAAATGCTGGAGTTGGCAAAAACCCATCTCGAAAAAGAAAACGAAACAAAAATCGACATCATCGAAGATGAAGCCCTGCTCAGGGTTTCGGGCGGGGATGCACGGAAACTGTTTAATGCCATCGAACTTGTTGTGAAGGCCAACAGCAAATCCAAAATATTGAAGGTTACAAACGAAATTGTGATCGGCACCATCCAACAAAATATGGCCATTTACGACAAGGCCGGCGAGCAGCATTACGACATCATTTCGGCTTTCATCAAGTCCATGCGCGGAAGCGACCCCAACGCCACGGTGTATTGGCTGGCAAGAATGATCGAGGGCGGCGAAGACCCAAAATTCATTGCCCGCCGGATGCTCATCCTGGCATCCGAAGATATTGGCAATGCCAACCCAAATGCCCTGTTGCTGGCCAACGCTTGTTTCGATGCCATCAATAAAATAGGCTGGCCCGAGGGGCGTATCATCTTGTCGCAAACGGCTGTTTACCTTGCCACCTCGCCCAAAAGCAATTCCACCTACCTCGCCATTGATGATGCCCTTGCGCTGGTAAAAAAAACCGGTAACCTTCCGGTGCCACTACATATCCGCAATGCACCCACTAAATTGATGAAAGATATTGGTTATGGAAAAGATTATAAATACGCTCATGGTTATGAAAACAATTTCGTTGACCATGAATTTTTACCCGATAAAATTAAAGGAAGAAAATTCTTCGAACCTGGAAAGAATTCCCGTGAGGAGGAGATGCGGAAATGGTTGAAGACGCGGTGGAAGGAAAAATATGGATATTGAAGCGCAAAAAGGAAATAGAAGATTTTCCAGCTAAATATAAAATATGGGTTGATTTGTTGGGAAAACTATATGCCGCTGGCACGGATGGCCATGTATCAAAAAGGAGTCCAGGTTTACCTTGCACCCACTGCCGATGCACGCGATTCGTGGCAAACTACCTTGAAACACATCGCCATGCAAGGCCGGATATTTTTAAGCTGGAAGTTAACGGCCAACCGGATACAATCACAAAATTCTAACGCTTCCCAAATCAACATCAGTTCATTGGACAGGGGTGTTTATTTTATTCGGTTCAGGAACGAGAAAATTACTGAAACAATTAGGTTCATTTAAGAATAACTGTTTGCCGGCTCTGTATTCCCTTAGCGACTCGAAGTCGCTTAGGGAATTGCCATGTAGCGGCTTTATTCCCTTAGCGACTCGAAGTCGCTTAGGGAATTGCCAGGTAGCGGCTTTATTCCCTTAGCGACTCGAAGTCGCTTGCCAGGTAGCGGCTTTATTCCCTTAGCGACTCGAAGTCGCTTAGGGAATTGTGGATTTCAATATTTTAACGACCTTTGCATTTCGTTAACCAGGTAAATTTTCATCTAAATCCTCAAAATACATGACCACACAAAATATCCTCTCACAAATCCCAAACCTCAGACATCTCAATTCCGGGAACTTCTTCCTCATGGCCGGCCCATGTGTGATCGAGGATGAGGAGATGCCATTTAAAATTGCCGAAACAATTATCGCCATAACCGACAAACTAAAAATACCCTTTATTTTCAAAGCTTCCTACCGTAAGGCCAACCGGTCGAAACTCAGCTCATTCACGGGCATTGGCGATGAAAAAGCATTGAAT
>NIVA01000032.1 GCA_002254335.1 Bacteroidetes bacterium 4572_114
AACCCCAACCAACTGCACCTGCCGGTCGCGCCCCGGCCCGAAGAGTTTGCACAAAAAAACCTTTATGCGGCATTCTTTCATTCCAACGAAAACAACAGGGTTTACCCGGCCTTCCTTTCCAGAAAGGAATATTACAGTGATACTTTGATGTTGTCGGTGGATGGGTTTATAAAAGCCAGGGACGAGAATAAGGAATTACTGATAGCCTCGGCTCAGGAGATCAATATAGAAGATGGCAAAACCCCTGAAGGAAATTTTATGGGCCTTAACACCACAAACTGTGAGGTGAAAGCAAGAGGTGAAATAAGGTTTGGTGCCCGGCTTGGACAGGTCAGCATGAGATCGTTCGGCAACATCAATCATTTTATCATCCCCGATTCAACAGGCATGAAACTCTTTATGATCATGGATTTTCATTTTGCTGATGAGGCCTTAAAGTACATGTTCCAACAACTTGACCTTGCAAATACAAAAGGCATAAACATGGCACTGCCACAGGTGCGCACAGCTTTTATAGAGTTGTTGGGCCAGGAGGAAGGAAACAAAATCATTAAAGACCTCAACCTTTACGGGACAATCCGAAAAACCCCTGAGGCACTCATGAAAAGTATTGTATTTGGTGATGTGGAGATGTACTACGACAAAAATTCGCGTTCGTTCCAATCGGTTGGGCCAATTGGCATTGGGAGCATTCTTGGCGAACAAGTCAATAAATATTACACCGGCTACCTTCAACTTGTAAAACGACGTAGCGGGGATGTGCTGAACCTCTATCTTGAAATCGACAGGCGGCACTGGTACTTTTTTAGTTACAGCCATAATGTGATGCAATCCATATCTTCGCGGACTGATTTCAATAAAATCCTGCGGGAGATAAAAGATGATAAGCGGAAGGATGTACAGGAAAAGGACCGGGTGGCTTACCGTTATATCATTTCCACCACCCAAAAGAAAAATCGGTTTTTGCGCGATATGAGGAAGGGCGGATCACTAGAGGAAGAATAATTTTACTAAAAAAAATTAAAATATTATATCGGAAATTTATCGGATAATGAATAAACTATTTATATTTTGGGCGGCTAAACCGGGCTTTCCGTTTGTAGTTGTTTCATGCCGGCTGGTTTTTGTAGGTGTGCAGGGGTCTTCCTTCGTCAGCCACTGCCCACCAACAACAACTTCAGCCGCCATTTCATCAAGCTACCACTTCAATCCCTGCCGCAGGAAACCGATCCATACTAAGTAAAATTGAAAGAAGCAAAAGAAAGGTAACTAAAGAACAAATAATACTTTAGAGAAATGAAAACAGAGGAAATAAAAGAACTTTTTAATCAATTTGAATCAGCTGTATCTACTCTTGAGAATATAGAATGTTGGAGTGCACGGGAAATGCAAAAGTTACTCGGTTACAGCAAATGGGAGAACTTTGAGAAAGTCATTCAAAAAGCCATTATAGCCTGTAAAGGTGCTGGAGAAGATGAATCCAATCATTTTCCTGACGTCAGGAAAACGATAGCCATGCCCAAAGGTGCTGAAAAAGAAATTGATGATATCCTCCTAACCCGCTATGCCTGCTACTTAATTGCCCAAAATGGTGACAGCCGTAAACCACAAATTGCCTTTGCCCAGAATTATTTTGCCGTTCAAACCCGAAGATCGGAAATTATTGAGCAACGATTCTTGGAGTATGAAAGAGTAAAAGCACGTGAAAAATTAAGTAAAACCGAAAAACATCTTTCCGGGATTTTATTTGAACGTGGGGTCGATAATAAGGGTTTTGGTATTATTAGGTCAAAAGGTGACCAGGCATTGTTTCGCTTGTCATCCATGCAACTGAAAAGAAAAATGGGTGTGCCGGCAAAAAGGCCTGTCGCCGATTTCCTGCCCACCATTAGTATAAAAGCTAAAGATTTTGCCGCCGAAATGACAAGCCTGAATGTGCAAAGCAAAGATATCATAGGTCAAAAGCCATTGGAAAAAGAGCATGTTGACAATAATCTTGCTGTTAGAAAAATGCTTACTCAACGTGGTATTGTACCCGAAAACCTACCACCTGGTGAAGATGTTAAAAAAGTGCAGCATAAACTCAAAAGCGAAGACAAAAAAACTCTCAAAGAACTGAAAAAGTAAAAGTAAAATGGAAACACTATACCTCATTCTCGGAATTGTTACAGCATACCTGATTGGCTCCATACCTTCGGCAGTTTGGGTGGGCAAAATATTTTATGGTATCGATATAAGGACGCAGGGCAGCGGCAACGCCGGGGCCACCAACACCATCAGGGTATTGGGTGTTAAAGCCGGGATACCGGTACTCCTGTTTGATGTCTTTAAAGGTTGGTTTGCAGTTTATCTGGCCCACTTTTTCATTCCGGGATATTTCAGCACAGGGCAAATAATTGTATTTGAGATCATCATTGCGGCGGTGGCAGTCTTAGGCCATGTATTTCCTGTGTTTGCAGGGTTCAGGGGGGGCAAGGGCATTGCAACATTGTTGGGCGTGGGCATGGCACTTTATCCATCTGAAGTATTTATCGTTATCGCAATTTTTATCCTTATGCTCATCACATTCAAATATGTCTCCCTGGCCTCAATTACAGCTTCCATTTGTTTTCCGTTTATCGTGTTTTTTATCTTTAACCAAACGTCGGCCCCATTAATTATCCTTTCGGTTTTAGTTGGGATATTTATTCCAATAACCCACAGGAACAATATTAAACGGTTGTTGAACGGGACGGAATCAAAATTTTCAACAAAAAAGAAATAAGGAAAAAGCCACCAAAACAACACCCACAACCAATTGAGCAACAATACATTCATTTATTAACAATTATTATTGATAAAATTCAATTTGAATATTTCGTCCCGAACAGCTTTTTTTGTTAATATTGTACAAAATCTATCAGGATGACGTTATTGAAAAATAAACAGTAACTTGCAATTAACATTTGCTGAAAATTTACCCGGACAAAACAAAAAAAATTCAAAATAAACAACTATTAAAATGAAATTCATAGTATCAAGTACAGCTTTACTTAAGAGCCTACAGGCTATTAGCGGGGTTTTAAGTTCAAACAATACCCTGCCCATTTTAGATGATTTCCTGTTTGATATTGGGGAAAACATGCTAAAGATCACTGCCTCCGACCTGGAAACGACCATGTCGGTAAAAATGGAACTAAATATGAGCGAAGAGCCTGGCATCGTTGCTATTCCGGCAAAAATCCTGCTCGATACCTTGAAAACACTTCCCGACCTGCCGGTTACCTTCAGCATAAACCCTGAAAATTTTGCCATCGAAATGCTAGCCGGTGAAGGAAAGTATAAATTGAGCGGACATGATGGCGAGGAGTTTCCCGAGACCCCTGTTGTTGAAGAAGGAAATTCACTGGTCATTAATTCAATTACACTTGCCGAGGCCATTACAAAAACGGTATTCGCCGCCGGCAATGACGAATTGAGGGAGCAAATGTCAGGGGTTTATCTTGAGTTATCCGAAGATAAAATTTCATTCGTCGCAACCGATGCACATAAACTGGTGAAATATACAAGGTTCGATGTAAAATCTGATGTCGAAACTGCAATCATCCTCCCAACAAAACCATTGAGCCAGCTTAAATATATCCTCACGCTTCACGATGTGGACGTAAAAATTGAATACACCGAAAGTAATGCTTTTTTTACTTTCGAGAATATACACCTGATCTGTAAACTCATCGAAGGGAAATATCCAAATTACAATGCTGTTATCCCCACCGAAAACCCGAACAAGTTACAAATAGAACGTGCACCCTTACTAAATTCCATAAGGCGTGTATCTATTTTTGCCAATCAGTCAACACACCAAATCAGATTTAAAATCTCAGGAAAAGAGTTAGTCTTATCAGCCGAAGACATCGATTACTCTAACGAAGCCAGGGAACGGTTAAACTGTAATTTCGAAGGCGAAGATATGGAAATTGGCTTCAACTCAAAGTTTTTTCAGGAGATGTTGAACAACACCGATTCGGATGAAATCATCATTGAGATGTCACAGTCTAACCGTGCCGGGTTATTGACCCCGATTGATGACGAGAACAAAGATATGGACATACTTATGCTTGTTATGCCGGTAATGCTCAATAATTAATAAGAGTTTTTTTTCATAGGGATATAGAAGTTCCACCGAAAGGTGGGGCTTTTATTTTTTATAAATGTGTCTGGTCTAAAAACGAAGTTTTTAAAAATTAGCGAAATTTTATTCTTTTCAAACACATGATTACAAGATAATTAAAAAAGTTTATTAGCGCATTCGCAGCAAAATATGGCTTTTTAAACCGGACTCATAAACGTTAGGGTTCCGATATCCGGGAGTGTGACCCAACGTCAAACTTGAAACCTGCGAAGGATGGATGTCGGATGCCGGGTGCCGGGTGAAGGAAGCCAGGCGCAACTTGAAACCTGCCTGCCCGCCGTAGCGAAGCGAAGGAGGGAAACTTGAAACCTGAAACCAAAAACATGTCTATAAAAGTTAAAAAAGTAACAAAACTTTATGGATCCCAAAAAGCCCTCGACAGGGTTTCCTTCACCATCGGGCCAGGGCAAATTGTAGGCCTGCTTGGGCCAAACGGGGCCGGCAAATCTACCATGATGAAAATCCTGACCTGTTTTATCCCGCCTTCATCAGGAGAAGCTTCCATCAACGATTTTGATGTTTTGGAAAACCCAATGGAGGTAAAAAAAAATGTTGGGTACCTTGCCGAACACAATCCTCTATACCTTGAAATGTACGTTAAGGAATATCTCGAATTTATTGGCAGGATTTATAAACTGGACAACCTTAAATTGAGGGTTGAAAAGATTATCGGGCTTACAGGGGTGAAAGATGAGCAACACAAACGGATTGAATCCCTGTCGAAGGGGTACAGGCAGCGCGTTGGCCTTGCCCAGGCGATGATCCACAACCCCGAAGTTTTGATCCTGGACGAACCCACATCGGGGCTTGACCCCAACCAACTGGTTGAGATCAGAAACCTCATTAAAAACATTGGTAAGAAAAAAACTGTGATACTTTCCACACACATTATGCAGGAAGTGGAAGCTATTTGCGATCGTGTAATCATTATTCACAAGGGGAAAATTGTGGCCGATGAATTAATGACAAACCTTAATAAACAGGAAAACAGCCTCGAAGAAACTTTCCGAAACCTTACAAAACACTAAATTTTGCCAGCGGTAGATTTTAAAGTCCCACTACCATTTTAATGGGCTATTAAACCCTTTGTAAAAACATTTTCAATAAAAGTTACTTGTCGGATGATGGATGTCGGGTGACGGGTGACACCGGACATCTGACACCGGGCACCGGACAACATAACAGATGTTGTTATTATTTCACGAGATTGGCAGTAGAACCATATTTTTTATACATTTGCCGCCAATTAGGAATCAGGTTATAGGTCTTAGCCGTTTCCGGATGGAAAAATTTGATTGATTGCAACCATTAAAAAAAATGCTAAAACAATTCGTTTTACCAGCCCGTCAATCATCAATATTTCCAAAGCATTTTTTTATTGAAGTTTTATTTGATTGAATCATTGAAATAAGTGATGGTCATTTGTGGTCATTAATAGCCAATGATGGTCATTTGTGGTCATTGATAGCCATCGAATTATTGAGTTTAATCTAAAAGGCAAATATTTAGGTGAATAGCTGTCTGACAGTTTAGATTAAAAATCAGACATATAATACTTTAGCTTCTGTCTGTAATATAGAAGATAACTGCCTGACAGCTTTTTAGACCGGGCTCATTATTTGATTCTTAAATGACGCGAAGCTAATGACGCAAAAGCAAATGACGCGAAGCTAATGACCCAAAGCAAATAACACAAAGCAATTGACACGAAGCAAAATGACTACCCAATAACAGCTATACAAATACGGATTACTAATTTAAATTTAAAATAATGAGTTATTTATTCACATCAGAATCGGTTTCAGAAGGGCATCCCGACAAAGTTGCCGACCAGATTTCTGATGCATTATTAGACGAATTCCTGAAACAGGACAAAGAATCAAAAGTAGCCTGCGAAACTTTAGTGACCACAGGTTTGGTGGTACTTAGTGGCGAGGTAAAGACCAATGGCTGGGTGGATGCCCAGGAAACTGCCCGGCGGGTGATCAATAATATTGGTTACACAAAACAGTCCTACCGCTTCGATGGTGGTTCATGTGGTGTAATTTCCACTATCCATGGACAATCGGGCGACATAAACCAGGGTGTTGTCAGACAAAGGGAAGAAGACCAGGGCGCCGGCGACCAGGGGATGATGTTTGGCTATGCCACCCACGAAATGGATAATTTCATGCCCTTGTCTATCGAACTGGCACATATCCTTTTGCAGGAACTGGCGGCCATCAGGCGCGAAGGAAAGGAAATGACCTACCTCGCCCCTGACTCCAAATCGCAGGTAACAATTGAATACGACGACAACAACTGCCCAAAAAGGATTGATGCAATCGTTGTTTCAACGCATCACGATGAATTTGATGAAGACGGTGCCATGCTGGCAAAAATTAAATCTGATGTTCAAAACATTCTCATCCCACGGGCAAAGAAACTGATACCAGAAAAGTTTCAGCATCTGTTTAATGGCGATTATATTTTGCATGTAAACCCAACCGGAAAATTTGTTACCGGTGGCCCACATGGCGATACCGGCCTCACCGGAAGAAAAATAATTGTGGATACCTATGGCGGAAAAGGTGCCCATGGTGGTGGTGCTTTCTCAGGAAAAGATTCATCAAAGGTTGACAGGTCAGCAGCTTATGCCGCCAGGCACATTGCCAAAAACATTGTGGCCGCCGGTGTGGCCGATGAGGTACTGGTGCAGGTAGCATATGCCATTGGCGTTGCCGATCCGGTTGGCCTGTTCATAAATACTTACGGCACAGCAAAAGTAAAGGATGACGACGGGAACATTTTAAAGGATAGCCAAATTGCTGAAAAGATTAATAAAATCTTCGACATGCGCCCCTATGCCATTGTTAAACGGTTTGGGTTAAAAAATCCCATTTTCCTTAAAACCACAACTTACGGGCATTTTGGACGCGACCATTACACCAAGGAAGTTGAAGTTGCTTACGAGGACGAAACTACCTTTAAAAAAGTTGTTAATGGCAAGGATAAAATCTTTAAGGATGTAGAATTCTTTGCCTGGGAAAAACTGGATTATGTTGACAAAGTGAAGGAAGGGTTTGGGATATAACACGGAAAAGCATCACCTTTTTCTCACCACAAAAACACGAAGCCACAAAGTTTTGAATTAACATTTTTTCTTTGTGGCTCAGTGGTTATTTTTTTTACTCACCAAGAAACAACAAAGCCACAAAGTTTTGATTATTTATCTTTACTCTGTGGCTTTGTGCCTCAGTGGTTAATTTCTTTTATTACCTATCTCGAAACGATCAACCGCTTGGTTTCGATAGTTTGATTATTTACAACAACAGAATAAAAATAAACCCCGTCATTTAAACCGGAAATATTGACACTTACTTTTCCTGACCTTTCGTTTAATGCTACTTCCCTAACTACAGCACCCAATAAGTTATGGATTTTAATGCTCGCGCTTGCTGTTGATTGCGGCAAAACATAGTCAAAGGAAGTCTGGCTTGATGCGGGATTAGGATATGCATTGGAGACAGATATGTTTTCGTTTCCAATTTCTTCAACTCCAACTGTGCTGGCAAAGAAATGAGTGTAGAAGCAAACAGAATCATTGGGGTTAACCTGATCGAAAAAAGTGTACCTCATGATGGTAATCCCTGCATTTCCTGCTGGTACGTAATCTCCGCTGAATTCTGAGCTGACTTCACCCGGAGAAAGAGTATCAGGGCTTGGTGCTTCAAAAATATAGGGAGGAAAACACTGCAACCAGCAAAACATATTGCTGGAACCTGGTATTACACTTACTTCAAATTTTTTGGCCATCACATTTATGGTATCGGATGAAATGTTTTTTACATCTACCTCAACTACAATTAGCGGATCATTTGGGTCACCAAAAACCGTAATTGCCGATTCGTCAGGGATCAATACGTCATCATGATAAATTTCGAGGCTTTGAGAAAATGCAAACATGGTAAAACAAACCAATAATGCAGAGAGTAGTAGATTTTTCATAGTTTTAAATATTTAAGTTTTACAATCGCTGTTTTCTTACAATTATCATGCAAAATATTTTTCAACAACTTTTTAAAAGCATTTGCAAAAATATGGTAAAATTGCACAAAATTGACAAACACATTTAAAATATATAGAAATTTACATATTTTAAGAAATGGAACATGGAAAATTGGAAAATTGAATCCCCAAAGCGTTCGGGATGGAATAAGGAAATGGATGGAAGGATAAGTTGGTGGAAAACCTGTCAGGGTTAAAAGGAACATGTCTTCCTTAGCAATTATTTAAATTTTTCTTCCATCCGTGTTATTTTGCTAAATCTGATGCGACAATCCCCGTATCAGGATTGTCAATCGTAATGCCCTCAAGTATTTTCAGCCATTTATCTTTTTCTATGTTAAATTGTTCGAGATTGGCCGTGTCAACCGGTTTGGCTGCCGGGGATTTTACTTTCAGCGGGTCGATAGGTTTCCCGTTGCGATAAAACCTAAAATCAAGATGGGGGCCGGTTGCCATCCCTGAACTTCCTACATAACCGATTATCTGCCCCTGTGTAACCTTGATGCCCCGTTTTATCCCTTTCCCATATTTCGACAAGTGCATATACTGCGTGGTGTATGTCCCATTATGTTTTATTTTCACCACACGGCCACCGCCGCCATTGTCCCAGCTTGCCCTTTCAACCGTTCCATCGCCCACCGAAACCACAGGCGTGCCCCTGGCGGCAGCATAATCTACCCCGAGGTGGGGCCGGCGGTATTTAAGTATTGGGTGCATCCGGCTGTAAGAAAACCTGGAGCTGATCCTCTTGTACCTCAATGGGGCTTTTAAAAAAGTCCTCCTCAAACTGTTGGCTTGTTCATCAAAATAATCCCCGGTGCTGTCCTGTACGAAATAAAAAGCGTTCAGGCTGTCGCCATGGTGTTTAAAGGTGGCGGCAAGTACTTTCCCAATCCCAATCCTATTGCCCTCTACCCAAAGGTTTTCATATACTATTTTATAATTATCCCCTTTTTGGATGCCAAAAAAATCAACCGTCCAGGCATATATCTCCGAAAGCTCGTTGGCAAGGTTGGGATCGGTTTGGTTATCTACCATGGTATTCCACAGCGAACTTTCAATAACCCCTGTCGCCGTATCCACGGTAATATTTATTTCATTTTCCCCACGATGGGCGTGTACCGAATCCACCAGGTCGAAAACCACATAATCGACTGGCGAGATTTCGTAAACAAAATATTTTGCCTGCTGCAGGCTGTCGTTGGTCAACAGCACCGAGTATTTGTTGCCATACCGTATTTTCCGCACATCAAAAACCTTTCTCGACCTTTTGGCCAAAACATCTATGGTGGCATAATCAACATTGTAATTGAGCAAAATATCGGAGAGATGTTGGTTACGTTTTATCTTGTCGCTTACCACAACAAGCGAATCAATGTTCAGCCCATAGGCAATCACGGGCACCGGCATCTCTACAAAAGCTGTATTAGACATTTCAATTTGCTCGTCCTTGTTTGCATTTTGATAGAAAAAGAAAAATATCAGGGTTAACGCAATAATGATACTGGCGGCGATATAATATTTCAATTTGTTGTTCATGTAAAAATTCTTTTGTCAGCTTTATTAACTTTCAATGCCAAAATGTATTATGGCCGGGAGAAATTTCCCCCTAAAAAAGCCGGCAAAAGTAGTACTTATATCCAGGAAACTGCAATGGGGTAAAATGAAATTTCAACAATGAAAATCTAAAAGACGAGGGGGCTGAAAATATTGGAGATGAAATCCAAAATCCAAATCCCGAAAGTTTTCGGGACTAAATTTCACTAAAACTAATTTATTGACTTTCTTCCTTTTGTGGGATTTTGTGTCTTAATGTTTTTTCACATAGTGATCCGTATGGAGTGGCGTTTCTTATTTTTTGTCTTTTCGGGGTGGATTCAATGTTTATATTCAAAACCCGTTCTTCAATCCCACACGTGACTTCGTTTTAGATTTTGGATGTGTTTTAGATTTTAAATTTTGCAATTTTGTTTTGTTTTGTTTTGTTTCGGATTTTGATATTTGTCCCGAAATCTTTCGGGATTGAGTTTGTTTAGAATATAGGCTCTTAAAAAGTCACTAATGCTAACATGTTAACGATATTTTCAGCCGTGGATTTTCGCTGGTCAAACGGATTTTCAATCCGTTGTATCCGTGTAAACCTGCATCGGTTTTTTCAAATTCCCCGTAGGGCTTTCATTTTCAAACGGACATAGTCCGTCCGTCTGGATTTGGGGTTGAGGTATTGTAGATTTTTGAATTTCAGGGTGGGAACAAAAACCCGGTATAGCCTGTCCCGCCCATGCGGGAGGTTTCGCTAAAAACAGAACAGATATCCAACGAAATGAATACCAGATAGCTCAACTAATACTGAGTTTTAAAAATTTGACAACCATTTTAGATATTGAAAATGGGACGAAAAAGTATCTTTCTTCCAAAAATTGCAATGTCCTGATAAGTAGATGAGTACGTTTTTGTGAAATCAAATTTTTAACACCCCATCTAACAGGTGTTTGTAATAAATTACTTATCAGATAATTAAATTTAGAGGAAATTTACAGAACAAACCTGTCTCCCTTCTATCCTCTCCCTTCTATCTTCTCCATGGCAAAATCGTGCCCCGCCTTCAACGCGGCCAGGTTCAGGCCAACAACTTTTTCGCCCTTCTTGCCAAATAAAGTGTTTAATGCATTTTCGAGCAAATTGTAATCAAGATCAAGGAAAGGGGCGGCAGCACCCAACACCACAATATTTGCGGCCCTTGCCGAACCTATTTCTTTTGCAATATTTTCGGCATCCAGAGCAACATGGTTTTTTATCTTTTCTATCCCGGCAATAATATCTTCCTTGGCAGGATAATTTGGGATATTTATAAATGTTTGGGTGTTGGTAATGAGCCAACCCTCTTTTGACAGCATCGGCAGATACCTGAGCGATTCCATAGGCTCCACCGAAATTATCATATCCGCCTGGCCGAAAGGTATCAGGTCGGATGCGATTTCTTTGTCCGAAAGCCTGAGGTTTGACTGGACGTCCCCGCCACGCTGGCTCATGCCATGCACTTCGGCCTGTTTTAAAAATAGCCCAACTTCAATTGCCGCCAATCCAATTACTGACGCTATGGTCAAAATACCTTGTCCACCAACCCCTGCAAGTATTATATCTTTTTTCATCGATCTGTTTTTTTTTAAATGGTAATTATTTAGAAATTATTTATTAAATTTTCTATCACTTATTCTTAATGCAAGTGCGTTACTTCCCCATCATATACGCATCCTCCGGCCCAGTGTCTGGATACACTCCCTCCGGGGGATGATAACCGAAAGCCCCGGATAAGCCAGTTCCTCCTGGATAATTTTTAAATTTTCTTCATGAAATTTCTTTAAAGGTTTCAACACCTTTATATGGTCTTCCTCAACACCGACGGCCTTACAGATGGCTTCAATTTTGCCGCTTGCCGACGATTTTTGCCCACCGGTCATACCCGTGGTTGAATTATCAGAAATGAGGACAGTTATGGACGAACCGTCATTTGCAGCATCCAACAAGCCGGTCATACCGGAATGTGTAAAAGTTGAGTCCCCAATAACAGCAACCGCCGGAAAAAACCCGGCATCGGCAGCACCTTTTGCCATTGTTATTGATGCCCCCATATCTACACAGGTATTAATGGCATTATACGGTGCCAGGGCACCCAATGTATAACATCCGATATCAGAAAACACACGTCCTTTGGAATACTCGTTTAACGCTTCGTTCAAGGCGTTGTAAACATCTATGTGCCCGCAGCCAACACACATCGAAGGCGGTCTTCCTGCCACCAAATCCGGGATATCCTGACCATAAGTATCTTTTAAATTCAACGCCCTGGCAACAATATTGGGGTTTAGTTCGCCATCGCGTGGCACTGTGCCATCCAATCTTCCTTTAACTGTGAGGCCAATGGACAAAAACCCCTTCAACAACTCCTCGATCATGGGGGCGCCCTCCTCCAATACAAGAATTTCATCGCAGGCACCGACCAATCTTTCTATCATATCCCTGGGAGCCGGATATTGGGTAATCTTTAAAATCGGGAAAGGTACGTTCCTGTCGGGATAATTTTCCATAAGGTAATTATAGGCAATGCCACACACGATTATGCCACGGGATTTATCCGGTCCATCAATATATTTGTTGAAACCCGATTTTTCTGAATCATCAAGAAACAATGCCTGGTTGGCCAGTAGCCCTTTGTACCTCTTGCGGGCTATGGCTGGCAACAAAATAAACTGGCGCATATCTGACGGAAGGCGCAACTCATTCTGTCCGCGTTCAGGTTTTTGTGCCACACCTGCCCGTGAGTGGGCCAGGCGGGTTGTTATGCGTAATAAAACGGGGATACTTAACTTCTCCGACAAATCAAATCCATAATGCACCATATCGTAGGCTTCCTGCTGATTGGTTGGCTCCAGGATTGGTATCATGGCAAACTTGCCGTAAAATCTTGAATCCTGCTCATTTTGTGATGAGTGCATTGAAGGGTCGTCGGCAACAACAACAATTAACCCACCATTTGCACCTGTAATGGCTGAGTTAACAAACGCATCGGCGGCCACATTTAAACCCACATGTTTCATACAAACCATAGCGCGTTTGCCAACATACGAAACTCCCAGGCCAGCTTCCATGGCAGTCTTTTCATTGGCCGACCAGGCTGATCTTATTTTCTTTTCGCCGGCCTGTTTCGAGTTCTGTACATATTCGGTAATCTCGGTGGATGGCGTTCCGGGATAGGCAAATATACCGGTAATCCCTGCATCAATGGCAGCCTGTGCTATGGCTTCAGCCCCCAACAATAATAATTTCTGCATGTGTGTTTAGTTATTAATTTTTACTTATTTCAAAAAAAAATCGGTTGGGCAAATGTACAGAAATAAATTCTTTTGAAATCTACTAAAAAATTCCTTGCTGCTATTTTGATAGCTTTTAGATAGTAGCATCCCCTTGACCAAACCACAGCATTACCAATATAAATATGGGATATTAGTTAATTTGGCAGGGTTTACATTTTATATACCACCCCCCAATCCCCTTCAATCTTTTTCAATCTCCCTTAATCAATTAGTTTACAATCTCATGCTACGGAATATTTAAGCACTTAAAAAGTCACTAATGCTAACATGTTAACGATGTTTTCAGACGCGGATTTTCGCTGGTCAAACGGATTTTCAATCCGTTGTATCCGTGTAAACCTGCGTCAGTTTTTTTTAATTCCCCATAGGGCTTTAATTTTCAAATTTATTTAGATGCTTACATCAAGAATGTATAATTTTTGTTGTATTTTTATTTTTTTGCATTACATTTGCAACTTATAGATAAAAACAAGCAAATGACTACCATCCGCCCCCCATTGTATGATGCCCCCCTGGTTGAAAAACCATTGACAATTTCCCGTTTTTTTTTAAAAATGTATTAGCGCATTCGCGGCAAAATATAGCTTTTTAGACCGGACTCAATAATAATTATGAAAAAGTTCATTCATTCATTTATCTATTTATTGTAGCTGTAACAATTAGCGGCTGCTCAAAACAAAACCAATTGGACAACACAACTGATGAAAACATGTATGTTGCATCTGTCGATTTAGATGTGGTCAATAATTTTTACCCCGACGAATCTGTCATTCCTAACCTGTACAATTCTTTCCGTACTGCTGTCGAAGCCAAAAATAATTCAAACAATAACTTCAAAGATGGTTTTATTGCCGAGGATAAACCCCTTGATGAATCATTGTGGCTTTTAGAGACATCACTGAACACCAACTATGGTTTCAGGCAAGACAGCTTAGTGGATTTTACCACAAACGTTTTTGAGTTTATCATCAACAACAAATCAATCAATGCAAGTGGAATGCCTGTAATTGATGGGCAGGACCTTGTGGATGTGTATTGTGAAATGGTTGAAACTGTTGGTTATACCGGCTCGGAAAATGAGTTTTTCAGGCTTGGTATGGTTGAAGTATCCCAGGTTACCACCGAAACATCTTCGGTTATACTCGAGTCTGAATCAGGTTTAAATAATCCTATTAATGACCCTGATAGGTGGATGGCACAAATAGACATGGAATGTTTTACTTATTATGAGGCATATCACATGATTGGATTTCGCATCCTTGAAAGAGTTTATATTGGTGGGGGGACAGAATGAAATTTGCCAAAATTTTACCATAGTCCTTTTAATTAAAGTGAAGTTGAATTTATTTGATTTGTTTTAATAATAACGTATAATTATGACACCAATAAAAGGATTCAATAGTTTAGGGATGAAACGAGTTGTGAGAGACACATGTTTAACATTATACATGTTTGTTTGTTGTTTCTTTTCTGTAGCACAAGAAGTTTATATGCTACCTGATTCTTTATTAGTAGATGAGACAATGATTTTTTTAACAGAATACGAGAATGGCAATTTTTTATTATTAAAGCAATCAGGCCAACCTGCGAACAGCTACTATGAAGCTCTGCAAAATCGTGAAAGTACAATTATTTTAACAAACAGTTCCATGCAGGAGATTAACTCAACAGTTATTTCCAGTGGAAACGAAAGGACAAAAATTCTTGCTGAGGGCATCCTGCAAGTTGACGGGCAGATACTGTTACACGGTAATGCCCTTGATACGGTGAGCATGGACACAAAACTGTGTTTGATATGGCTTGACCTGGATTTGAATATCACGCACCTAAAGTATTATGGCGTTGATAATGAAGAGGAAATATTTATGAGCTATTGTGTTAATCATCAATGCAATTATGTTTTTGCCGGAGAGTACCCAATTTTTTCCCAAAACCAGAAACTGGTATTTATTGAGGTGGACTGTAACGGGAAAATGATAAATTCATGTCATACTGATCAATTGATTTGGCATCCTGATATCGTTTTTTTGGAAAATGATCAATCTTATGCAGTTGGTGATAAACAATATATTTTTAAATATGGGATTGATTATAATCAAATTTCAATCACTCAGCCTGAACTGTACCAATACTTTTTCCCATGGGGCCTACCTGTGAAAATAAACGATAGTTTGTATTTCAGGGCCGGTACTGCAATGGGATCAGTTTATCCTCCCTCATGGGAAATTTCGCGGGTAATTTTCAACACTGATGCAGAATATTCTGATGAGTATCAAATTGTAATACCTGACGTAGCTGACATCCCAGCCGATAAAAGTGCTATAAGTTTTGTTGACCAATCTTCGGATATTTACTTTGGTGGTACAAGTAATGGAGATGAGGTCCCATTTGAATCAAAGGTCACCAAATTTGCCCTCCAAAAATTTAACCTGGGAGGAACTTTCCACTGGGTAAACTTATATAAAACAGTAGGCAATGCAAGGATGGTGCAGGTGCTGGCCCTGCAGGATGGCGGCTGCCTGATGGCCGGGCAAATTTACGACTGGCGGAACAGCCCTGTTCAGCAACGCGACCTGTTTTTTATTAAAGTTGACGATATGGGCATTGTAACGGGCATTGAAGAAGATGAAACTTCACCGGCAAAAATCACAGTTTATCCAAACCCTGGCACTAACCAACTTAATCTTTCGGTTGATGACGAGGTTTTAAAATTCACAATGTATGATTTCAACGGCAGAAAAGTTTGGGGGGATATGCACCCTTCCAAAACAATCGACGTATCAAAATTAAACCCCGGGTTTTATATTTGGTGGGCCGAACTAAAGGATGGTACAACCTCGTGGGGCAAATGGATAAAACAATGAAATAATATAATTTAATCATAACCCTGACAGGGTTCCAAGCCCTGTCAGGGTTTTATCAACAATTCGAAACCCACCAATTTACACACTGAAACTTGTTAAAGTACATCTAAATTTATCCCTTTTACCTTTCGCTTTCTGTCCTAAAATCCCCGATATTTATCCTGTACGGGATCAACCTCCCCCAATCTCCATCTGGAAATCAATTGAGCTTTTACCAACAAACATTTTACTCATCTCATAAAGAATAATTAAGTTTGCGCCCATTTTTAATAAATACAGATACAAATGGAAAACCATATCAAACAAATTATCCAGATGAACCCTAACCCGCTGGTTCAGTACCTAAACAAATTGCCGCAGGATTTCACCAGGGACGACTTGATACTTTATATTGAAGACCACAATATCGAGATGATCAATTTTAGGTATGCAGGTGAGGATGGAAGATTAAAAACTTTAAATTTTGTTATTAACAGCCGTAAACACCTTGAGGATGTCCTTACCATGGGCGAAAGGGTTGATGGTTCCAGCTTGTTTTCACACATCGAGGCCGGGTCAAGCGATTTGTATGTAATGCCAAGGTATAAAACTGCTTTCGTGAATCCATTTTCTGAAATTCCTGCCCTGGATATCCTGTGTTCATATTATGATAAGGATGGCAACCCGCTTGAAAGCGCACCACAATACATTCTTCAGAAAGCGCACAAAGCACTAAAGGAGAAAACCGGCCTTGAATTTCATGTGATGGGTGAACTTGAGTTTTATATCATCAGCGAGAAGCAACCACTTTACGAAGCCATCGACCAGCACGGATACCATGAGTCATCACCATTTACCAATTGGGATCATTTCAGGCGAGAAGCAATGTCTGCCATTGCACAGGCAGGTGGAAACCTTAAATACGGACATAGTGAGGTTGGTAATTTTTCGGTAGGTGACACAGAATATGAACAAAACGAACTGGAATTTACCCCTACCTTGTTGGAAGATGCCGCCGACCAATTGCTTATTGCAAAATGGATTTTAAGGACGCTGGGGAATAAATACGGTGTAACCCTGACTTTTGCCCCAAAAATTACCATTGGCAAAGCCGGTAGTGGCCTTCATATTCATACCCGCTTAATGAAAAACGGGGCCAACGCCATGGTTGAAAATGGAATGCTAAGTGATACGGCCAAAAAAGCTATTTCCGGATACCTCTATCTGGCATCGTCATTAACAGCTTTCGGAAACACAAACCCTACCTCATATTTCAGGTTGGTACCGCACCAGGAAGCCCCTACCAATATCTGCTGGGGCGACCGCAACCGTTCGGTACTTGTAAGGGTACCGTTGGGCTGGACGGGCAACAAAGAGATGTACCTGCTGGCCAACCCAAATGAAAAACCCATTGAAGGGGATTTTCCTGAACGGCAAACAGTAGAATTCAGGTGCCCGGATGGCTCGGCTGATATTTATCTGTTGCTTGCAGGGCTAACTGTTGCCGCAAGGCACGGCCTCGAAATGAAAGACAGCCTGGCATTTGCAGAAAAAACTTATGTTGATGTAAATATCTTTGATGAAGATCATAAAGATAAAGTGAAAAATTTGAAACAATTGCCAACATCCTGCTGGGAATCTGCGGATGCAATTATGGATTTGGTTAAAACTTATTTTCATTGTGGGTAAGTAAATTATTTAGTTTTATCAATAGGCCATGATTCAAACCTAACAGGTCTCCAAGACCTGTTAGGTTTTTTTACCAAACTCATCAATTACTTCATATCGTGATACAATATTGAATGTGAAAAATCACATTTGAGCTTTGGTTAAAAATTGAAGACTGATATGAGCGAAACTATTTTATATAAAAAGAGAGTACTTCAGTTGTTAAAAGACCTTGAATCTGAACAAATTGAGCGGACGATTTCTACCGTGGACACTAACAAATTTGCCCAGGCTGTTTGTGCTTTTTCAAATGACTTGCACAATACTTCTTTGAATGGATATTTATTTATTGGTGCACATGATAATGGAAAACTGACAGGGCTAAAAGCTACCGACAAGCAATTGCAATCTTTAGGTGGCTTACGCTCAGATGGAAACATCCTGCCCCAGCCTATCATGTCGGTTAAATCTTTTTCATTTGATGAAGGGGATGTAATTGTTATTGAAGTCCAGCCATCACCTTTTCCCCCTGTTCGGCAAATATTAGCATGTTCGACATCCGCCCTTGTATGGAGGCTTCGCTTGAAGATATGGATTTGGATTTATTTCGGGACAAGTACATTAAGAATGCCATTGATGTTGAAGTATTGAAAAATGATAAGAGGGAAATTAAGGAGCAGTTGGCCGCTTTACGTTTTTATAATACCCGGTTTAAGTGCCCAACTAATGCAGGGATTCTTATGTTCGGAAAAAACCCTGAATATTTTATTCCGGGGGGCTATGTTCAGTTTGTTAGGTTTGAAGGAAAAAGTGTTGCCGGAAATATCCTAAACGAAAAAAAATTCACTGGCAACCTTATGGGTTTATTGCCAAGAATTGATGCATTTATAGATGATGCCCTTATAACGCAACATCCGGTGCCGGTTTCTACTTTAAAGGAAAAAACTGCAAAAAACTATCCCAACTGGGCCATCCGCGAACTAATGATGAATGCAATTATGCACCGCGATTACGAATCGAATGCCGCCATAAAATTTTACCAATACAAAGACCGGCTTGAAATTAGCAATGCCGGTGGGTTGTATGGTAAGGCCCGGCCCGAAAATTTTCCCAACGAAAACGATTACCGCAACCCAACTTTGGCCGAGGCAATGAAAGTGTTGGGCTATGTAAACCGCTTTAACCGAGGTATTAGCCGTGTGCAGGAAGAAATGGAAGGAAACGGAAATCCACAAGCTACTTTCCAATACAACAAACCTGGTGCTTTTTCTGTAACTGTTATAGATGCCCTATTTGGTGTTGGTGTATATAAGAAAATGTTGGATAATAATATTAGTTTAGTTGGGGAGGAAACTGAAAAGATTGGGGGGAAAACTGAAAAGACTAGGGGAAAAACTGAAAAAACTAGGGGGAAAACCGAAAAGACTAGGGGAAAAACTGAAAAAACTAGGGAAAAAATTATTCAATTGATTAAGGTCAATAATACCATTACCACACCTGAACTGGCATCGAAAACCAATATTACAGAAAAGGGGGTAGAATACCATTTGGGTAAACTTAAATCGGACAAGATTCTTATGCGTGTTGGTGCGGCTAAAGGTGGTCACTGGCAAATTATAAATCAGGAAATAAATTAAACCTAAATTATTCAGCTATTGCAATATCTAAAAAATCAATATTTTGGTGTTAGAGAGTGAACTGAAAAGACCAAAGGGCAAGCCTGCCTGGAATAGTAGTAAGTTCGTAGCAAGTTCATAGTAAATAAAGATAAAGTTCGTAGTAAGTTCGTAGTAAATTTGGTAAGTCAGCTTTTGCCGTCTTAAAATTGATTCATGAAGATTCAAGATATTCGGCTGCTATAATTGCTAAAAAAATCAATTTAAGTCAACGTGGTGTTCAGAAAATACTGGAAAATTATAAAAGGAAAGGATATTTGAGTATTAATCTCACAAAAAATTCCCAACAATCAAAACTTACTTACCATAAATATTACTTTTGCGCAAAAATTTTTATTATTAACCAATCACGTTCCGATGCCTTAAGCGATAATCCGTTAAAGGCCTGGACCATAACTAACTAAATTAATTTAACTATGAAAAATCTTACATTAACTGTGATTGCAATATTGTTTGTTGCAACAACTTTTGCCCAGGGGTGGAGGGCCAATGAAATGGAAGTAAAGGTGGACGTTTCATCAAAACAGGATGCCCTTCAACTGACCAAGCTTAAACTCGATGGCGACTATTTTATTGATTATGCCCTATTGTATTTGATCCCTGAAGAGCTTGAACTGATTAAAGAATCGGGATTGAAATACGAAATCCTCAAAGAAGACCTTAACGAGTATTACAAAGATTTTTGGGAAACCAGGACTGCTTACCACAGCTATCAGGAGATCATCGACCTGGCCGACAGCCTTGCCGACAACTTTCCTGATATTTGCACCAAACACATTTTTGGCACATCCATGGGCGGGCGCCAGCTTGCTGCCCTGAAAATAAGCGACAACCCTGCCATTGATGAAAATGAAGCCGAAGTGATGTTCGATGGTGGCATACACGGCGATGAAATTGGTGGCCCTGAAAACGTTATCCGCTTTGCCCGCGATCTTTGCCGGGGCTACGGCGATGACCCTGAAATTACCGAATTAATTGATAACCGCGAAATATGGTTATACCTCATGGTAAACCCTGACGGACGTGTTGCAATGTCACGTACCAACAACAATGGTGTTGACCTGAACCGCGATTGGGGCTACATGTGGGATGGATGGGGTGGCAGTACAGGTGCCTTTTCCCAGGTCGAGTCGAAAGGGTTACGTGGCTGTTCGTATGATAACCAATTTGTGGTTCACACAACTTACCACAGTGGCACCGAATACATTTCATGTCCCTGGAGTTACCGCGCCAGTGTGCCCCATGATATGGGCCGTATCCTCCAACTGGCCGGCCTTTATTCCAACACTTCAGGATATGCAAATTTGGAATACGGACAAGGGAGCAGCGGGATGTATTTTATCAATGGGAGCACAAAAGACTCCAACTACGGGGCGATGGGGTCTATTAGCTGGTCGATGGAAATATCTGATAGCAAACAGCCGCCGGCTTCACAAATCATGATGTATTATAACTACAATGTACCGGCCATGCTTGCCATGATCGAATATAGCGGGTATGGGATAGAAGGCCTTGTAACCGATGCCGTCAGTGGTGATCCTGTGGCCGCGTCAATATTCGTAGAAAACTACCTGCCTTGTTTTACCGATCCCGAAGTGGGCGATTTCCACAAATATCTGATCGCCGGAACCTATGATATATTGGTAAAAGCCAATGGTTATAATGATAAGCTGGTTACCGGGGTTGTAGTAACTGCAAATAATGTCAACGTTACAAATATTGAACTCGACCCGCTGGAGCATCAAAGTGTCCACCGGGTTATCAGCAGCCATATTTCGGACAACAATGCCGCAGACCCCGGTATTACATGGAATGTCATCGGACAGCCTGACAACCTGTATTATTCAATTGGTAAAAGTGGATGGATAGTAGTGGATATGTTAGACATAGTTTTTGATGGCGCAGGCCCCGACATCATGGTTTTTGAAGGCGATGCAAATGCTGAAGGATATACCCTTTATGCCGGCGAATCGATGGACGGCCCGTTCCATTCAATGGGGACAGGAACAGGGACTTCGGAATTTGATTTTGCTAGTTGTGCTATTACAGAGGCAAGATACTTTAAAATCCTGGATGATGGTGATGGTTCGGCCAATGCGCTGGGGGCAGGTTTTGACTTTGATGCCATGCAGGCCCTAAGTTCAATTACAGGCCCTTACATTATTATGGAGGGTTATGTGGTTGACGATTCAAATGGCAACAACAACGGCCAACTCGACCCTGGTGAAACCGTTGATTATATCATCACCCTAAAAAATGTTGGTTCCGAAAGCGCCATCGACTTATCAGGTACTCTTTCGTGTAACGACACCTATGTTTCTGTTATCACAACAAACCCACAAATGTTTGGCACTTTAGGCATTAACGAATCGGCCACTGCAACTTATTCGGTTACGGCAGACGAAAGCACCCCGGCAGGCCATTCTGCGACTTTGGAGCTAACCTATGAAGGGACTAATGTAACACCATCGACAAAGTATATCGAAGTGCCGTTTCCCGATTATTGCGAAGCTTCTACCACCACAGAAGACGAATGGATTGCCAATGTTTTATGTGGCGATATAGATAACCCAAGCGGCTGGCAGGGCGGTGTGGCCAACTATACCGATATCTCAACTACCATTGAACCTGGTATGTCGGAACCGATTACCATTACCAATGGGAATGCCTGGGCCAGCGATATTGTTACCGCCTGGGTTGATTGGAATTTGGATATGGAATGGGGCAACAACGCCAACGAAATTTTTGAACTTACCAATGTTGGTGGCACCGGTGAGACTTTCGAAGGGGACATTGAAGTACCCGCCGGTCAAATGGCCGGGCTTTACAGGATGAGGGTTCGGATGACATATAGTACCGCCCCAACCCCATGCGGAAATTCATCCTATGGTGAGGTTGAGGATTACACAATAGTTGTTGGCGGAAATGTGCTTAGCGCAGATTTTACTTCTGATATCACTGAACTTTGTTATGGCAACGATGTCCATTTTTATGATAACTCAACAGGGAATATTACAAGCTGGGAATGGGAATTCCCGGGAGGCGACCCTGCTACTTCAAACGAAGAAAATCCTGTTGTTATTTATAACACCCCCGGCATGTGGGGCGTAACGCTTACAGTTGGCGATGGAACAAGCACCAACACATCAGGCATGATGGATTATCTTATTGTCTTTGACGATCCCGCAACTCCCGACACCCCGACAGGCGATGCTGAAATGTGCCAGGATAGCCCCAACAGTTCATACAATACCAATAATGCATCAGGTGCAACAAGCTGGATTTGGGAAATGGACCCTGAAAGTGCAGGCACCATGACCATAAACGGCCCTATCGTGGAAATTGACTGGAGTGCTGATTTTGCCGGTACTGTACAACTCTCGGTTGCATGCGAAAATATGTGCGGCCAAAGCGATATGTCCAATCCACTCGAAATTACAATATTGCCATTCCCTGGCGCTGCTGGGGAAATTACCGGAGAAGAAGAAGTATGCCAGGGATTTATGGAGGTTTATAATGTTGACGAAATTGCAGATGCAGATGAATACGAATGGATGATTGATCCTGAAGATGCAGGAGCTATGCAGGTAAACATGAACGAAAATATAATTGACTGGAGCTGGACATTTGAGGGAACTGCTGTGATCAAGGTCCGTGGCATAAATGATTGTGGTGAAGGTGACTGGTCACCCGCTTTCGAAGTCATAGTTGATATTTGTTACGGCATTGGAAATGAAATGATGATTAATTCACTTTCGGTCTATCCAAACCCTGGCAATGGAATATTCAACATCGACATAAGTGAGCAGGAGCTCACTTCATTTAAAGTTACTGTTATCAATTCACTGGGATCGGTTGTTTATGTCCAGGAGTTCGATCAAGGCGAAAATTCGTTAAAAATAGATCTCACCAATTATCCTGATGGCATTTATTATCTGAAGATTGAAGATGGTTCATTCATCGGAATGAAAAAAATTATCATACAACAGTAAACCTTTTTAAAAAATTGAGTCTTAGGGTAAAGTTACCGCTTCATGTGGGGAGGCTTTACCCTTTTTTATTATAATAACATAACATATTTAGGTGGTTGTTTTATTTGCAAAATAATTATGACCCCATCCCCAACCCTTCCCCTGCAAGGGAAGGGAGTCCTAACGCACAAGCCGCTGCAGTAGCCTGTGCGTTGGGATCCTCCCCCTCAAGGGGGAGTTAGAGGGGGTCTAAAAACACAGCTAACAATTTAAACTAACAATACTATAAAATGAAAAAATCAGTACTAATTATTCTGGCAATTGTTTTTTCAATTGCAGTTTTCTCACAAGAAAAAGTGATAATCAGGTTTCAGAATCCTGATCAAATCACTTTTAAAACCTTCACTTCTGCCAAGTACGATGTTGCAGCTTACAAACCGGGCGAATATCTCGATATCGTTGTAACTGAAGCAGGTTATCAAAAAATACTTTCGCAAGGCTACCAGGCAGAAATTGTAAACACAACAGCACAAATGGCCACAAACCTGGGTGATGTTGACGACATCAATGGCTACAGGACTTATGCAGAAGCCCTTGAAGAGTTACAACAAATTGCTGCCGACAACCCTGAAATCTGTAAACTCATAGATATTGGCGATAGCCGTGGGAAAGAGTATTATGAAGCTGCCTATGGAAATTATGAAGATTACCAGCACGACATTTGGGCAATAAAACTTTCGGACAATGTAAATGTTGAGGAAGATGAGCCTGCTGTTTACTATTTTGGTGCCCATCATGCCCGCGAGCCTATCAGTACCGAAACCGCATTTTACGTCCTGAATTACCTTGTTGACAATTACGGAACCGACCCTGAAGTAACCGAAAATGTAAATACCAAAGAAATCTGGTTTGTGCCCATTGTAAATCCTGACGGCCATGAAGTCGTCCTTAATCAGCTCAATTTAGACTGGCGTAAAAATATCCGTGACAACGATGGAAATGGTAGCGTTACACCGGGTAGCTGGGGTTATCCCGATGGGGTTGACCCCAACCGGAATTATGGCTGGCATTGGGGTGGCGAAGGGGCCTCTTCTGATCCTGAAAGCCAAACATATCATGGCCCGGAAGTATTTTCAGAACCCGAGCTACAGGCCATACGCGATTTATTGGCCGACAACCATTTTGTTGCAGGAATTAGCTACCACTCTTATAGCGAATTAGTACTATGGCCCTACGGATACACCAGTAACGCCGTTGCACCTGATGTTGATGCAATTTCAGATTTAGGGACAATGGTCGGCGAATCCATACCAGGGATATACGGCGGGCATTATACCCCTGAGCCAAGTTGGCAACTCTATCCGGCTTCCGGGGTTACCGATGACTGGGCTTATGGTAATCATGGTATTTTCGCCTATACTGTTGAACTGGGGGTAGAGTTTATCCCTCCGGCCAGCCAGGTTTACCAAATTGTTGAAGACAACCTGGATGGGGCAATGATTTTGCTAAACAGGATAAATTATTCAACCCTTACCGGACATATTACAAATTCGGTGACAGGCGAACCCGTGGTAGCAGAGATATTTGTTGAAGGGGTTGACGACACCGGTTTGTACCGCGAACCTTATGCCAGCGATGAAGAATTTGGAACCTATTACCGGATGCTCAC
>NIVA01000219.1 GCA_002254335.1 Bacteroidetes bacterium 4572_114
TAATCATTGTTTTGGCCGTATTAAAAAGTAAAGGCATAATTGGACAGGACAAAAAGCAAAAGGTTGTTACCGAATTTGTAAAATTAACTACCATCATTGAAACGGTGTCGGCCAATGGCAAGATACATCCTGAAAAAGAGGTAAAGATAACACCATATATTTCAGGTGAGGTTATTGAACTACATGTAAAGGAAGGTGATGAAGTAAAAAAGGGCCAGCTTTTAGCTAAGATCGACCCGGAGATTTACCTTTCGAATTATGAGCGGATGGAGGCAAGCCTACAAACACAAAAAGCCAACCTTGCCAACTCAAAGGCCCGCCTTGCCCAATCAAAAGCGCAATTCACCAACTCGAAGCTTTCGTTTGAAAGAAATGAAAAACTTTGGAAGGAACAAGTTATTTCTGACTCGGATTATGATGCTGCCAAAGCAAATTATGAAGTTGCCGAGGCCGAAGTACAAGCCGCCCGTGAAAGTATAAAAGCCGCCGAATTTCAGGTAGCCAGCTCAGAAGCTTCATTGCGGGAAGCAAAAGAAAACCTTAACAAAACGGCCATTTATGCCCCTACTGCCGGCACAGTCTCAAGGCTAAATGTTGAACAGGGCGAGCGCGTTGCCGGTGCGTCACAGTTTTCGGCCGGCACCGAATTAATGCGTATCGCCAACCTCAATTTAATGGAGGCAGTTGTTTCGGTAAATGAAAATGATATTGTACGGGTGAGCATGGGCGACACCAGCCTGATAGAAGTTGATGCATACCTCAACCGTAAATTTAAAGGCATCGTTACCGAAATTGCCACTTCTGCCGATGTTACCGGCGTCAGTGCCGACCAGGTAACAAATTTTGAGGTGAAGATCAGGTTGATAAAAGAATCTTACCAGGACCTTATCCCCGAAAACCAACCATCATATTCGCCGTTCAGGCCTGGCATGTCAACAACTGTGGACATACAAACCGAAATACAGAAGGACATCCTTACTGTGCCAATCCAGGCAGTGACAACCCGTAGCGACAGTACAGGCAAATCAGTTAACACAAGGTCCAGCAGCGACAAAAATACCGGTGATAGTGAAGAAAACGATGATGTTGATACCGACATTAAAGAGTATGTATTTGTTTACGATGATGGCACTGCAAAAATGATTTGCGTAAAATCCGGTATCCAGGATAACACCAACATCGAAATTGTGAACGGTTTAGAGGAAGATCAGGAAATTATTGTTGGGCCTTACCGGGCTGTTTCCAGGACCCTGAAAAATGGCGAGGCCGTTAAGAAAGTATCGAAGGACAAGTTGTTTGATGAGGATTGATGATGGTGGGTGACGGGTGCCGGGTGTCCGATGACGGGTATCGGGTGTAATATCTATGATTATATTTTTTTTGGTTTATTGTCCGATTGAATAGAAATTGATAAGACTTTAGCTTGTATGGCTTCCTTATTAGCTGCTTCTGAAGGTAAAACACTTCAATATTTTCTATTGCTGAGGGGTTTATTATATTTTTGCCATTTAATTAATGTGTCCGGCCTAAAAACGAAGTTTTTGAAAATTAGCGAAATTTTGTTGTTTTCAACCAAATGATTATAAAGTAATTAGAAAAACATATTAGCGCATCCATATGACTGAAAGGCATCCGTATGGACGGACAAGTTTCGCGGCAATTATTTCTGGTGGGGGGATACAATTTGAATACATCGACATGGGCAACACAGATATATTGCAAAACAAAACAGCCTTCACAATTGAATTCCGGTTAAACAATACCTATCCTGCCCATGCCGCCACCTATTTTGCACAACAAGATGGGGACGATGATGGTATTATTTTGATGGAACGCTATTTTGGCGATAATTATATCAGGATCGGGGGCGAAGGAATGGCCAGGTGGGTATTTGAACCTGAAGAGGGCGATTGGCATCATTACGCAATTGTATTCGATGGAAACGGTGCCAATAATAACGAGCGTTTAAAAATATATCTTGATGGACAATTACAAACTGTTGATCAATGGATTGGCAACATCCCACCAAGCACACCAGCTATAAACGAAAAATTCTTCATTGGATGTAAACACTACGGAATGAATGTAATTGGCCAGGACATTGAGGGTCAGTATGAAGAGTTTAGAATTTGGGACAAAGCCCTTGACAACAACGAAATAATCGAAATTATCAACTACGGAGCTAATGGCACTGAAGAAAACCTTGTAGGGTTTTTTAGTTTTAATGAAGGTGATGCCTCTAATTTTATTGGTACTGATGCCAGCATTACCACAGTGGGGGTTTCTGAAGAAATAAGCCCCTCAAATATGCAATTGTACCCCAACCCAAGCATGGGACAGTTCACCATAGAGCTTACTGAAACATCACAAATTCAAATAACTACCTCAACCGGCAAACTCATTTACGAAGCAAACTTAGGTGCAGGAATTAGGACTATTGATTTAACCAGGCAAGCAGAAGGTGTATATTTTGTTAAAGCCAAAAGCACAAATAAGCAACAAACTATTAAAGTTTTGGTGCAATAAATTAATAGTGGTTAGTTGATTGATGAGGATTGACGTTGGGTGACGGGTGATAGATGTAGGGTGTATGATTATATCTGTTTTGGATTACGTTCCAAATGAAAAGATTAAATAAATATTTTACAACTGCTTTATGAAGTAATGATTTATAGAGAATAGTTGTGCACAAGCTGAAAAATCTACCACACATTTTACACATTTGATTTTTGCCACCATACAAACCACCCTAAAAACCAAAAGAGTGAAATTTCCTCGCCAGTCAAACAAAACTTAGTAATATTTATACATAAGTAGCATTTTATGCTACCTTTGTCAAAATTTTACTAAGGTGAAGGCTAAAGAGTTTATCAAACATTTATTATCCATTGAGAATTATTCCTTCTCCCTTAAAGAAATTACTCAGCAAACTGATGGAGAAGGTACGTCACTAAAATTTGAACTTGCCAGACTGATTGATAAAAAAGAAATTATAAACCTGAGAAAAGGATTTTATCTGATAATCCCACCAAGGTATTCCAAACAAGGACAATTACCTATCCAATTGTACATTCATAAACTTTTTAAGGGCCTTGACCGCAATTATTATTTAGGATTTTACTCGGCTGCTAAGTTTCATGGTGCAAGTCATCAACAAACCCAGCGAGACTATGTAATGACAGAAATACCAAAATTAAATACCATAAAAAAAAACACCTTTGACATTCGATTTTTCACTACTGCCAAATGGCCGGATAAAAACATTATAGACAAAAAATCTGATGCAGGTATTTTTAAAATTTCAAGCCCTGCCCTTACCGCAGCAGATTTAATACACCACCAAACCAAATTAGGAGGATTAAACAGAATGTTGGCCATTTTGGAAGAATTAGCGGAAGAAATAAATCAAAACGACATAGCGGAACTATTGACTTGGTATCCACATAAAAGTACCTTACAACGTTTTGGATTTTTACTTGAAGAAGTACAAGCTGACCAAAATCTAAATACTCAAATAAAAGAACATCTTCAGCAATCAAAATTCTTTCCCGTACTACTTAGTCCAAAGTCTGGACAAAAACCAGGTGCGGTTGATAATCCTTGGAAGGTGGATGTAAACATTAAACTGGAAAGTGATATATGATTCCTAAACCTTACATAGCAAAATGGCAAGAACATACACCTTGGAAACAATTCTATCAAGTAGAACAAGATTTGGTAATTAGTCGTGCATTAGTAGAAATTTTTTCAGATAAATTCCTTAGAGAAAATTTAGCCTTCAGAGGAGGAACTGCTTTGCACAAACTGTACCTAAATCCTGCACCTAGATATTCTGAAGATATTGATTTGGTTCAAATAAAATCAGGCCCAATTAAGCCAATCATGAAACGGCTCAAAGAAGTGATCACTTTTTTTGAAGAACCAAGAAAAACACAAGTGAAAGGTCACGGAGCAAAAGCATTGCACCGTTTTACATCTGAATATGAAGAAATTCGATTGCGGCTAAAATTAGAGATTAATTGTAAAGAGCATTTCAATGTTTTGGATTGGGTTAACTTCCCTTTTGAAGTAAAAAGTGAATGGTTTTCGGGGAAAGCAGCCATAAAAACGTATAACATTAACGAACTTTTGGGGACAAAGCTTAGGGCTCACTACCAAAGAAGTAAAGGACGGGATTTATTTGATTTGTACTATTCCAGGTTAAACATAGGATTAGATACTAATCAAATCATAAAGTGCTTCAAGGAATATACAAGCTTTGCAACAGGTAAAAGACCTCCGAGCCAAAAGGAGTTTTTGATGAACATAGCAGAAAAAGAAAACAATCCTTATTTTACAGGCGACATGGAAGCGTTGTTAAGAACAGGAATAACATACAATCAAGAAGCTGCTTTTGAGTGGCTTAAAAATGAATTGATAAAAAAATACAAACCAAGTTGATAAAATCCATTAAAAAATGTGAGAACCAAATCATATTTATAAAAACAGGGTTTTGAACACCCTCACGTTTCCAATACAATAACCCTCCTTAAATTACAAATGACAAAAATCCTACACATCGAAACGGCAACCCAGATTTGTTCGGTTGCATTGAGCGAAAACAACAGGGTCATCGCCACCCGAAGTTCTGATGAAAAAAATGCCCACTCCAGGGTATTAACTGTTTTCATTAAAGAAATATTAAAACAAAATAATTTCAAGCCCGAGGATTTGGATGCACTTGCCGTAAGCATGGGGCCGGGTTCATACACCGGTTTGCGCATTGGTGTTTCCACTGCCAAAGGTTTATGCTTTGCAATTGATAAGCCGTTGATTGCCATTGGCACACTACAGGCCATGGCAATCGGGATGGCAGAGAAAGCTGGCAGTTCCGATGCCTTATATTGCCCAATGATAGATGCCCGGAGAATGGAAGTTTATTCGGCAATATTTGATCGGGGGAATAAACAGGTCAGGGAAATCCTTGCGGAGATCATTGATGAAGATTCATTTTCAGGACAATTACAAACCAATCAAATGATTTTTGCCGGCGATGGTGCTGAAAAGTGTAAAGCAATATTATCCCCTGATCCAAATGCCCATTTCCTTGATCATTTTATCCCCTCGGCTGAATTCATGATAAAAATCGCGTATGAAAAATTTAAGGCCGGAAAGTTTGAGGATGTAGCCTATTTTGAGCCTTTTTACCTCAAGGATTTTATTGCCGGGCCACCAAAGGTTAAGGGGTTGAGGTAAGGGAGGGATGGAGGATTGGAGTGTTGGAGGATTGGAGTGTTGGAGGAATGGAGTGATGGAGGATTGGAGTGTTGGAGGAATGGAGGGATGGAGTGTTGG
>NIVA01000033.1 GCA_002254335.1 Bacteroidetes bacterium 4572_114
AACTTTTACGGTGCCGAAAAAATGGTGCGCATCAACCAGGTGCCGGACGGGCTTGTTGATCTCGATTACATTGTGCCACATGGCGTAAACCTGATTTTGGTGCCCAAATGCGAAAGTGCCGGACAGATTGACGAGGTGAATAAGAGGATTGATGAACTAAAGGCATTAAACAATATCCAAGCAAATATCTGGCTGATGCCGATTATCGAGAGCGCACTGGGTGTTATCAAATCTTATGAAATTGCTGTTGCCGCCGATAATGTGGTCGCCTTGGCCATTGGCCTCGAAGACTATACTGCCGATCTTGGCGTAAGGCGCACGTTGGAAGGCTCCGAATCGTTTTTTGCCCGTACCCAACTTGTTAATTCCTGCAAGGCCGCACAAATCCAGACTATTGATTCAGTTTTTTCGGATGTGGCAGATATGGAAGGTTTGAAACAAAACGTATTGAAATCAAAGTCGTTAGGCTTCGATGGAATGGGTTGTATCCATCCCAGGCAGATTGAAGTGATACACGAAAATTTTGCCCCCGGAACAGCAGAAATAGATAAGGCCAAAAAAATTGTAGATGCTTTTATCACAGCGACCGAACAGGGGCTGGGGGTAGTATCGTTAGGGACAAAAATGATTGATGCCCCCGTGGTTAAACGTGCACAAAAGGTGATCGACCTGGCAGTGTCGCTGGAGTTGATCAATGCAAACTGGCGCGAGGAAATGGGGGAATGATTTAATGATACAATGATGTAATGATTTAATGATACAATGATGTAATGATTAAATGATGCAATGATTAAATGCGTCAATGATATAATATAATCAGAACCTACATATTCACACATTTAAGCATTTACTCATTTACTCATTTTCGCATTATTCACTAATGAGTCCGGTCTAAAAACGAAGTTTTTGATAATTAGCGAAATTTTATTATTTTCAAAAACATGATTACAAGGAAATTAAAAAAAGTTTATTAGCGCATCCATACGGACCCATACGGGCTAACTAAGTGTCGCAAGTTTAGCGGCAAAATATGGCTTTTTAGACCGGACTCACTAATTTAATAGCAGTACTTTTTGAAAAATTAATGGATCAATAAATTCAGAACAACAATGAAAAAATACGATAAACTTGTAAAGAATGCCGTGGGCAGGATGGTCCCCACAATTATCAATGGCGAAGAACATATTCCTTTTCAGGGTGTAGGAAAATATATTCCTGAAGGCCGTAAATTTGCCCCACGTATTTCGAGTTGCGCCAATCCAATATCTTGAGGATGGGACCATTCATCACATCGAAGGAAGCATGAACGGCCCTCTCGGAAAATATGCATCCGAAGGTAAAATGAAAGGCCTTAGCGTGTTGAGGTCGCATGGTGGCCGATATCAAGCTGTCCAGGATGGCGAAGTTCAAATAGACATTACAGTAATTGCTGCCCCCACTGCCGATCCTTTCGGGAATGCAACCGGCGACCGCGGCCCTGCAGCATGTGGCCTTCTGGGTTTTGCACTTGCCGATTCGCAATATGCCGATAAAGTGATAGTAGTTACCGACAACCTTGTGCCTTTCCCATGCGTCCCCTGGCAAATTCAAGGCAATTACGTCGATTATGTGGTTGAGGTTGACAAAGTTGGTTTGCCTGAAAGAATTGTCTCAGGTACCACCCAAATAACAAAAAGCCCCGACAGGTTGCTCATTGCCGAGATGACAGCACAATTTTGTGACGAGGCAGGTATTGTAAGGGATGGTTTCTCGTACCAGGCAGGTGCCGGAGGAACAGCCCTTTCGATAGGAAACTATTTTATTGAATTACTTAGAGAGCGTGGCTGGAAGGCAAAGTTTATCCGTGCAGGAAGTAATCAATACCCGGTAAAGATGCTCGAAGAAGGCCTGGTTGAATATATCCTCGATGGGCAAACCTTCGATCTGGAGGGAGTCCGTTCGATGCGCGAAAATCCCGGACATCTCAACACCAGCCCGTTTACCAGTTATAATTATCACGGCAAGGGAAATTTTGCCGGTATGGTGGATGTCGTGATTTTGGGTGCTACCGAAGTAGATATAAACTTCAATGCCAATGTTGTGACCCATTCAGACGGCTACCTGTTGCATGGGATCGGTGGATGGCAGAATTGCCTGTTCTCAAAATGTACTATTTTACCTATCCCATTGTTTCGCGACAGGATGCCGGTAATCTTAGATGAGGTGACCACGCTTTGTGGCCCGGGCGAATTGATTGATGTGATTGTAACCGAAAGGGGAATTGCCATTAACCCGCGAAGGGCTGACCTGATTGAAAAGATGAAAGATACCGGTCTGCCCATCAAAACCATAGCAGAGCTGAAAGAAGAAGCCGAAAAGATTTGCGGTAAACCTGAAAAACCCGTGCTTGACGATGAGATTATTTCAGTTATAAAATGGGTTGATGGTACGGTGATAGATTCAGTTAGGAAGGTTAAAACTTAAGATTTGGGGAATTTGAAAAAACTGACGCAGGTTTACACAGATACAACGGATTGAAAATCCGTTAGACCAGCAAAAATCCGCGTCTGAAAACATCGTTAACATGTTAGCATTAGTGACTTTTTTACTTTTTGTGTAATTTTGTACTTTCGTGTCTTTGTGGCAAAAAAATACTTTTCAGAGTGGACTCACAATTTGGGGGAATCATGTTATTGTGTATTAGCAGGTTTGATCCTTTCAACATTTGAAGCCAGATTTTGAGCAAAGTCCCATACATGAAAAATCCAGAGTTGTTTATTGAACTCTGGATTTTTTTCTTTGCACCCGTTATCCATCTCCCGGCATCTGGCAATTCACATAATCATTGATTTATGCCGGCAGTTGTTTTATCTCTTTCTTACTTTTAATAATCTCAATTTCAAGCTCATCCTTCTCGTCTTTATGTTCAAGTATAATTTTATCGCCCACGGTAATATTACTCTTAATAATTTCTTCGGCTACCGGGTCTTCAACATATCTTTGAATTGCCCTTTTTAACGGCCTGGCGCCAAATTTTTCGTCCCATCCTTTTTCAACGATAAAATCTTGTGCTTCTTTAGAAATTTCTATTTGATAGCCGAGATCATTTAGCCTTTTATAAAGATGTTTCAACTCAATGGCGATAATTTTATGAATGGCCTCGCGCTCCAGTGAATCAAAGATTACAATGTCATCAATCCTGTTAAGAAATTCAGGTGCAAAAGTTTTTTTCAGTGCATTTTCAATAATACTTTGTGCCTGTTTCCCCTTACCTGACAATTTTGCCGAAGTGTTGAACCCAACACCTTGTCCAAAATCTTTCAATTGGCGCGAACCAATATTAGATGTCATTATTATTATGGTGTTTTTAAAATCGATCTTACGGCCCAGGCTGTCGGTGAGCAGGCCATCGTCTAACATTTGCAGCAACAGGTGATAAACATCCGGATGTGCTTTTTCAATTTCATCAAGCAATATGATGGAATAAGGTTTGCGGCGTACTTTTTCGGTTAACTGTCCGCCCTCTTCATACCCAACATATCCCGGAGGGGCGCCTACCAGACGCGAAACAGAAAACTTTTCCATAAATTCGCTCATATCAATCCGAACAATAGCATCCTCCGAATCAAAAAGATATCTGGCAAGGATTTTTGCCAGGTAGGTTTTTCCGACACCCGTAGGCCCAAGAAATATAAAAGTACCTATCGGTTTGTTGGGATCCTTTAATCCGGCACGATTTCTTCTGATTGATTTTACCACCTTCTTAATAGCTTCTTCCTGGCCAATTACCGAACCCTGTAATTCCGTTTCCATTTTGACCAAACGGTTACTTTCACTTTGTGCAATGCGTTTTACCGGCACACCGGTCATCATGGCAACCACTTCGGCCACATTTTCTTTGGAAACAATTTCTCGGTTGATCCTCGATTCTTCTTCCCATTTCTTTTTCTCGCGCTCCAAATCCCCCTGAAATTTTCTTTCAATATCCCTAAACCGCGCAGCTTCTTCAAATTTTTGACTGCCTATGGCCTTGGATTTTTCCAAAATAACTTCCTCGATGTTGTTTTCAATTTGAATAATATTGGAAGGGACATGCATGTTGGTGATGTGTACCCTCGCACCTGCTTCGTCCAATGCATCGATGGCTTTATCCGGTAAGTAGCGGTCGCTGATGTAACGGTTTGTTAAAGTTACACACGCCAGGATTGCACCATCGGTATATTTTACAAGGTGGTGATCAGCATATTTTTCCTTAATGTTATGAAGGATTTCAGTGGTTTCTTCAACAGTGGTAGGGTCAACCAAAACTTTTTGGAAACGCCTGTCCAAAGCACCATCTTTTTCTATGAATTGGCGGTACTCGTTAAGTGTTGTTGCACCAATACACTGTAAATCGCCCCTTGCCAAGGCCGGCTTGAACATATTGGATGCATCAAGCGAACCGGATGCATTTCCAGCTCCCACAATGGTATGTATCTCATCGATAAAAAGGATGATGTCCGGGTTTTTTTCAATCTCATTTAAAACGGCTTTCATGCGCTCCTCAAACTGACCACGATATTTTGTGCCTGCAACAAGCGATGCCAGGTCGAGGGTTATGATCCTTTTATTAAAAAGTGCCCTCGATACTTTCCGGGCAACTATCCTAAGTGCCAATCCTTCGGCAATGGCCGATTTGCCGACACCAGGTTCCCCGATAAGTATTGGGTTATTCTTTTTGCGCCTACTTAAAATCTGGGCAATCCTCTCTAATTCTTTCCCCCTGCCAACAATAGGGTCCAGCCTGTCTTCTTCGGCCTGGCGGGTGAGGTCGTGGCCAAAATTATCCAGTACCGGTGTTTTAGATTTAGTGTCACCGGGCTTTTTGGTTTTTTTGGTAAACCCCTTTTTTTCTTCAAAATCCTCTTCCATCGGACTGCCCGGGAAATTTCCACTGGGAAGATCCATCGGTTTTATTTGGTCATCTAAGTTTGTATCACTTGTCATAATAGCCTGTAATTCTTCTTTTACACTGTCGTAATCAATACCATACCTCTCAAAGGTTTTGGTAACAATATTGTCTTCATCCTTTAAAATAGCCAGCAAAAGATGTTCAGTCCCGATAAGTTCGCTGTTATATAGTTTAGCCTCAAGATAAGTAAGTTTAAGTGCCCTTTCGGCTTGTTTGATAAGGGGAAGGTTTTCTATAGTTTTGCTTCCCGGGGTAAAATTGGGTGCTATCGACTGTTCAACATTTCTTCGGTAATCTTTAAGGTCAACACCAAGATAATTCAGGATTTGGACCGCAAGTCCTTCTCCCTCGCGCAGAATCCCTAAAATTAAATGCTCTACCCCAATAAAGTCATTCCCTAACCTTATTGCTTCTTCACGGCTATAGGTGAGCACATCTTTTACACGTTTTGAAAATTTAGCTTCCATCATTCTTAATTTAAAAGTGCGTGGCAATCAAATAACGTTCCAAATGTAAAAATAATCTTTTTAGGATTGTTAATCGGCAAAAATACATTCAATAGTTTTGTCAATACTCCTGATCCCCTTAATTTATCAACAGTTTGATGTTTATAATAATTGTTTGGTTGCATTTTTTATCCAATAAAAAACTGTACTTTTGCCTCCTGTTTTTTAAATTTGTAATTTACTAAATACGAATTAGTTACGAGATGGATAATATTCAAGAGGGCGAAAAAATAGTAAAAGTTAATATCGAAGACCAGATGAAGTCTGCCTATATCGATTACTCAATGTCAGTAATTGTATCAAGGGCACTTCCGGATGTCAGGGATGGCCTGAAGCCTGTTCATAGAAGGATCCTTTATGGAATGTTGGATTTGGGTGTATTTTCAAACCGCCCGTATAAAAAATCTGCAAGGATAGTAGGGGAGGTGTTAGGCAAATACCACCCCCACGGTGATACTTCGGTTTATGATGCCATGGTAAGGATGGCGCAGGTATGGTCGTTAAGATATCCACTTGTTGATGGCCAGGGAAACTTCGGCTCGATAGATAACGACAGCCCTGCAGCAATGCGATATACCGAAGCAAGGCTGAGAAAACTGTCAGAAGAACTATTGGACGATATCAATAAAGATACTGTTGATTTTCAGCTAAATTTTGACGATTCCCTTAAAGAACCGCAGGTACTCCCTGCCAAATTGCCAAACCTGTTAATAAACGGTGCATCTGGTATTGCCGTAGGGATGGCCACCAACATGGCCCCCCACAACCTGACAGAAGTGCTTAATGGCACCATTGCATATATTGAAAACAACGACATTACCATTGAGGGGTTGATGCAATATATTAAGGCCCCCGATTTTCCGACAGGTGGGATTATTTATGGGTATGACGGAGTGCGTGAAGCTTTTGAAACCGGCAGGGGCAGGATAGTTATGCGGGGGGAAGCTGCAATTGAAACTACCTCTTCGGGCAGGGAGCAAATTATTGTTTCTTCAGTACCATACCAGGTGAATAAAGCTGAAATGATAAGAAAGACCGCTGATCTTATCAACGACAAAAAAATAGAAGGGATCAGCGATATCCGCGATGAATCAGACAGGAACGGTATCAGGGTCGTGTATGATTTAAAGCGGGATGCGGTCACAAATGTAGTCCTCAATAAATTATATCAATACACATCATTACAAACATCATTTAGTGTAAACAATATTGCACTTGTTAAAGGCCGTCCGAGGCAACTCAATTTAAAAGAAATTATCGGATATTTTGTTGAGCATCGCCATGAAGTAGTGATAAGGAGGACCGAATACGAACTAAGGGAAGCCGAGAAAAAAGCCCATATCCTTGAAGGCCTGCTAATTGCCCTCGATCATCTTGATGAAGTAATTGCACTGATCCGTAATTCCCGGACACCTGAGGAGGCAAGGGAAGGTTTAATATTGAACTTTAAACTGACCGAAATCCAGGCAAGGGCAATACTTGATATGCGCCTGCACCGGCTCACAGGCCTTGAGCGTGAAAAAATCAAAGCTGACTTTGAGGAATTGATGAAAAGAATAGGATCACTCAAAGAGATCCTGGCCAGCGAGCCTATGCGTATGGAGATTATTAAAGATGAACTAAAAGGGCTGCTCGAAAAATATAGTGATGAACGCAGGACCAGGATTGAATATTCTGCCAGCGATTTCAGGATTGAAGATACCATTCCCGATGAAGATGTTGTGATAACCATTTCACATCTGGGATACATCAAAAGGACACCATTGACGGAGTACCGCGTACAAGGCCGTGGTGGGAGAGGGGCACGGGGAGGTTCGATCAGGAACGAAGATTTCCTGGAATATCTGTTTGTTGCCACTAGCCACAACTACATGCTATTCTTTACCGAAAAGGGAAAATGTTACTGGCTGAGGGTTTTCGAAATTCCCGAAGGGGCGAAAACATCAAAGGGCAGGGCCATCCAAAACCTGATAAATATTGAACCCGACGACAAGGTAAAAGCATTTATTAATATTAAGGACCTTAAAGATGAAGAATATATTAATAACAACTTCATCATTTTGGCATCCAAAAAAGGGGTAATCAAAAAAACATCGCTGAAGTTATATTCCCGTCCCCGTCAAAATGGCATTATTGCCATCAACATCAGGGAAGGGGATTCACTGCTTGAAGCACGTCAGACCAACGGTTCCAACGAAGTAATCATGGCACTAAAATCGGGTAGGGCAATCCGTTTTAACGAAACCAAAGTAAGGCCAATGGGCAGAAATGCCTCCGGGGTACGCGGAATTAGCCTTGCACATGCCAAAGATGAGGTGATTGGGATGATCTGTGTTGAAAGTGCTGATTATGATGTGCTTGTGGTTTCCGAAAACGGTTATGGCAAAAGATCAAAACTTGACGATTACCGCATAACCAACAGAGGTGGGAAAGGTGTTAAAACCCTTAATATCACCGATAAGACCGGTAGCCTGATAGCTATTAAAAACGTAACTGATAACGATGACCTGATGATCATCAACCGTTCGGGCCTGACAATCCGCATGTCAGTTTCGGGGTTAAGGGTTATGGGACGGGCCACACAAGGTGTAAAACTGATAAACCTGCGTGATAAGGATGTTATAGCCGCCGTGACCAAAGTTGCAGTTGAAGAAGAAGAACAAGAGGAAATGAATGATCAGGATAATGAAATACAAACTGAAAATGAAGGCCTTGTAGAAGAAGGGCGGGAGTAGGTCGAAATTAAACCTCTACAAATTTAAAGAGCAGTGGTAGCAGGACTTTTCCGGCTTAATTGGATAGGTTTCAAATTAGTGAATTGTTTTATATTTTTCTTTTAAGTTTTATCTTTGCAGCGCAAACGAAATCAACAATAACATTTTTTGGTATAACAATTGTAAATTAATCACGATAACTATAAAATAAAAACAATGAGAAAAATTGCAGTTTTAATTATTTTAATTTTTAGTGTTGTAGTAATTCATGCGCAACAAAAAAATGTACAATCGGCCTACAGGTATCTTGGCAAAGGTAAACTCGACAAAGCAAAAGAGTATATAGATATGGCCGTTGAAAATGAAAGTACAATGACAGATGCAAAAGCATGGAAGTACAGGGGGATGATATATTACGATATCTTTATTACAAAGGATGAAGAGTTTAAAGGCCTGGACGACAAATCGCTGGACAAATCGTATGAATCATTCAAAAATGCAATGAAGTTGGATAAAAAAGACAAATATAAAAACGACATTATCCTTAACCTTTCATCTGTTGCCACTGCTTTTTACCAACGTGCATACGAAAACTATCAAAAAGAGGAGTATATTCCAGCCGGTGACGATTTTTTTACTTCCTATCAAATTAACAATGAAATTGGGGCCAACGACACCATTACTTTGTATTACTCTGCCATGAGTTATTTCAAAGGGAAAGATATGAAAACTGCCAAAAATCATTACTTGACACTTGCAGAAATGCAGTTTGAGGAACCGGAAATTTATACAAATATGGCCAAGATTTCCCTGGTGGAGGGAGATACTTTGGCTGCAATCGACTATAACAAAACAGGAAGGGAATTGTATCCAGACGACCTGGGGTTGATTTTCTCGGAAACCAATATATACATGGCGTTAGGCGAAAATGATAAATCGCTCGAGCTCCTGAACCTTGCAATTGACGGTGATCCATCAAACAAATCGCTTTATTTTGCTGCCGGGACTATTTATGAAAAAACCCTTATGTACGATCAGGCCAAAAAATATTATGAAAAAGCTATTAATGTTGATCCGGATTATTTTGAAGCAAACTATAACTTAGGAGCCCTGTATTTTAATAAAGCAGTTGAACTATTAGGGCAGGCTGATGCATTGAACCTGAATGAAGAAGAAAAATACAATGCATTGAAAGATGAATCTGAAGCATTGATGCAAAAAGCTGTTCCATATCTGGAAAAAGCAGATAGCCTTGAGTCGAGTGATAAAATTACTTTGCAAACCCTTAAAGAGATTTACACAAGGCTGAACATGCTCGAAAAACTGAAAGGCGTTAACGAGCGCCTGGCCGAATAAAAAATATTTAGAATTTAATAAAGGAGGAAATGATTTCCTCCTTTTTTTTTGCTTTTTTTTTTAGATGTCTGTTACGGGACAGGGAAGGGTTAAATATTAACTGTAAATGTTTAAGATAGTTATTGTTAATTATTCTATTTAACATAATATTAATTATAGGTCAAATAAACTTGATCGTTGAAAAAACTCCGTAAGAGTTTAAGCAATGAATTAATCTGGCTATCTCACTTTTTTTTTCTTTTGGATTTTTTTGCACCCTTATATTTTTTTTCACTGGTTTCTGCATCATTAATCAACGCTTGCCAATCGTGGGCCTTATCTGTTGAAACATCCAGCGTAACCTGATAATCTTTTTTAGAAATCTCAAGCCGTTTGATGGGTTTGCCGAGATTTTTTTCTACTTCAGCTAATAATGGTTTTTCTTCGGAGCTACAAAATGAAACAGCATTTCCTTTTTGATTTGCACGTCCTGTTCGGCCAACCCGGTGAACATAATTTTCGGAAGTTTCGGGCAGGTCGTAGTTTATCACATATTCCACATTGGGTATGTCAATCCCCCTGGCACTTACATCAGTGGCAATAAGAACTTTCAAATCTCCTTTTTTAAAATTCCGCATCGTACGCATTTTCTTTTCGGGATTATCCTTTATTATCGATTCCAGGAAGAAACGTTTATCGTCCATTTCAATATAAGCAACCGCGTGATCAATCTTTTTTGCGACAGGGTCTTTGGGTGATATTTGAATACGAATAGGGTTAATTACCAGAGAGTAAGCCAGGTTTTTTATCTCCTCGTTGATGGTTGCCGAAAAGAAAAGCGTTTGGCGTTTTCGGGGAAGGTGGCGCATCAGATCGCGTATGTCTTTTATAAAGCCCAGGTCGAGCATGTGGTCGGCTTCATCTAAAACCAAAATTTCTACCCGGCCCAATTTTAACACACCCTGGCTTACCAGGTCGAACATCCTGCCCGGGGTGGCAACCAAAACATCAACGCCTTTGTTCAACTGTTTGATTTGCGGTTCCTGATCCACACCACCATGTATGCAAAAGGAATTTATCCGGGTATGTTTCCCCAATGAATTAAAAACACTTTCTATCTGCAAAGCCAACTCATGTGTGGGTGCCATTATCAGGCATTTCACACCATCAGGGCGGCCAGCAATTTTCCTGTCCTGTAAAACATGAAGGATGGGGATGGCAAAAGCTGCTGTTTTACCTGTTCCTGTTTGGGCAATGGCCAAAACGTCCTCCCCTTTCAGAATGGGCGGAATTGATTTATACTGAATGTCAGTGGGTTTTTTATAGCCCAGTTTCGAGATGCTGGTTTTTATCCCTTCAGCAATGCGGTATTGTTCAAATTTCATAATTAACAGAATATGGCGCAAAGGTAAGATAATGAAGTCAATTAAAACTTTTTGCCCCCTACCCTATTTAAGAAATACCTTCTTCGCTTTAAAACTAGTCAGGCTTTTTGCTGTTACAGGCCAATCAGAAATAATTGTTGGTGGATTTATTAAGCTGGAAAGCCCTGCGAGAAATCGTTGGGCTTTTTTTATGGTTTGCTATTTCGTTTAATTTATGCAACGTTTTTTTGTTCTAAGGTGCGAAGTTCCTTATTTGTAAAATTTCTACTGCTGAATATCAGAGTATTGCATTTTATTATTCGTGCATTCGTGGCTTTTTAGACCGGACTCATTATAATTTATCTCGCCAAAAGAATTTTACCGGATTTGGATTTACCATTGATGATAATACTATAAAAATAAATTCCATTGTTAAGGTTATCACCATACATTGAATTTCCGGCCCAAACAAATGAATGGTTCCCGTTGGGCAAATTTCCATCAAACAAATTGTTTATAACATGTCCGGCATCATCAAAAATCTTTACCGAAACATCTGATGTCCTGTCCAGATCAAAAGAGATATTGATTTGATTGGTAAATGGGTTTGGCCATGCCTTGACTTCCACACCATTATGTCCGGCAAAAGCTTCCCGGATATCGGTAATTGTCGTGATCCCAAGGAAATAATTTACAATTTCTGCCATCAGGTAGGTTTTCATGCCCAGGCTGTCGCTATCCTGAAACGCCCCAATAACCGCCGAACCGGAAATGGCCTTGTAACCATCGGTTTCGAGGTAGAACATCCTTGAAATGCCTTCTTCACTTTTATAGAGCACTGTAGCCGTAGTAGCCAAAAGTTCATCCACACTGTAGTGGGCATCATCGCCACCACCATATTCAAAATCTATATCCTTGACCAAATCTTCTGATTGTGAAGTAAGAACGGCAACTTCACCATAATCCCCATCATTTTTATATTTAATACCAAGTGTTTCAAGGAACTCAGTATTATAGTGATCAATTCCAATATTAACACTTTCTGTGTATAGGTTACCACCATTGTCTTCGAGGTAACTAATAAGCTTGGCCTGGTCTGCTGCATTTACAGTACCTGGCGGGGTAATACCTCAGCTCAAACAATACGTCCCCATCGTAGTGATGATGAGATCGTAGCCTGATATATCATTTGGTAACGACTGAACCGTTTCAAACTGGATACCTGCATTATATAACGCCATTACCAAAAACTGGCTTGCCTGTTCCTTAACACCAGTTTGCGGGTTAAAAATAGTTTCTATCCCATTATCATTGTCCCAAAGTAAAACCGAATAATCAAACTCCGGCTCAATTCTAATAAAATGATCCTTAGTATGGTTATTAGCTGGGTATTCGTCTGTTCCGGAAACTATTTCTGCATATAAACAAGTGTTATGCAGCACATCGGAAGACCAGTTAAAGTCGATGGAAACTGTTTCGCCGGGTTCGATGGTTTGATCAAATTCAACAGTGGCAACATCCTCAATTTCTTTGTAGCTATAAACTTTTATCAAAAAACTATTTTCTGCTTCAAGGCCCACATTTTTCACGTCAACTTGCCAAGTCCCGTTAACATTGGGAAACAAGTTTTTTGGCCCTTCAATTTCCATTGCTGCCAATTCGTGGTCGAATGTTGATGTCAGGTTAATCGAATAGATGTACCAGCCCCACAAAGAACCGGTAGTTGCACCATACGACCTGAATTTTAGTTGTACGGTTTCCCCGGCATAAGGCTCCATATCGAATGATATTTCCTCCCCACCGTATGTTCCCCATACACCGTTTATCAACTCATGGCTCCAGATTACATCTTCCTCTTCGCCATTAATAACCACAATTTCAGTGATTTCGTTAGTCACATAACTGAGATAGACATCCACAAATTGATTAATGGTCAGTTCCCCGCCATTTGCCGGAACATCAATTTCCAGGGATTCGGCAGTAAAATCATAATTTTCGGTAATTGGGTAGTAATAGAGCAGCAACTCATCGTTTTCGGCGCCCCAGTTGCCCTCAAATTCCCATCCTGCGGGAGTTACAATGAATTCTTCATCCCAGATCACCGTTTGGGCAAACCCCGGCAATTTCAGTAGGATGAAAAGAAATAGTAATAGATACAGTCGTTTCATAGTTATTGAGTTATGTTAATTAATAGATGGCACAAATGTAACTACATAAATATAATAGATAGGAATATTAACAAATTTTTAAGAAAAAAGATCAAATTTTTATTGAAATAATTTGGTCAGTTCAAAAAAATAGTATCTTTGCACTCGCTTTTGGCGGAAGTTCTTTAAGAAATAAATTGGTCCGGTAGTTCAGTTGGTTAGAATGCCTGCCTGTCACGCAGGAGGTCGCGAGTTCGAGTCTCGTCCGGACCGCTGAAATTTAAAACCGTAATTACTTGTATTTCAATACATGTGATTACGGTTTTTTTTGTTTTATGAGGTTTTTGGTTTCAAAGTTTCAAGTTTGAAGACTGTTGACTGGTTTCAGGTTTCAGGTTTCAAGTTTCAGGTTGCGCCTGGCTTCCTTCACTTTGCTCTTAGCTCTCTGCTCCCGAAGGCTTTCGGGGTTTGGTCATGGATTTAAACCCTTGCACTATTGGTCGATGAAGCATATTTAGATTTTTCAAAACAACAATTATTGTGTAATTTTGCAATTGAAAATGAAAACGTAGGAAAATATACCATCGAACAACTCGAATGTTTTAATATCAGGTGTATCCTTTCACATACATACTTCAGGAGGGTTCTAAAAATAGTGAAGTTCGAGGCGCAAGAAATTTAAAAACCGGAGTTTGCCTTTGTAAATGAGGATTTTAAAATTTTGAAGCAACGAAGAAATTTGCATTTTTAGAACCCTCCTTCATCTATTTTTCATTATCAAACTATAAAAAAGAATTCTTTAACAATTTAATATTATGGAAGCAAATACAAATGTTCAATCTTATCAAACAGGTTATGTGGATGTTTCGGATGGGTACAAATTATATTATGAATTGTATGGTAACCCGAAAGGTATCCCGGTCTTATTCCTGCATGGTGGGCCAGGGGCAGGATTCGGGGAAAAGGACAAGCAATTTTTTGATAAAGAGAGATATAATGTGATTTTCTTTGACCAAAGAGGGGCATCAAGAAGTAAGCCTTTTGGTTCGATTAAGAATAATACAACACAGCATCTTGTAGAAGATATTAATAAGGTTTTGGACTATTTGAATTTCGATAAAGTTTACATTTTCGGTGGTTCCTGGGGGAGTACGCTTGCTTTGGTTTATGCCATTCATTATCCCAGGCGTGTCAGTGGTTTGATTTTAAGAGGTATTTGGCTGGCCAATAAATATGGCCTTGAACATTACATCGGAGGAGGGATCAAAGAATTCTTCCCGGATGTGTGGGACAGGTTTGTAAAACTGGTAAAAGAAGGAGAAAACCCTGTTGATTATTATTTGAAAAATATGTTGTCTGATGACAAAAAAGTCAGTGATAAATTTGCTTACGAATGGGCCTATTATGAAATGTCCTTTTATACAATCAATAAAATTAGCAATACTGAAGAGGTACTAAAAACATTTTCGCACAAATCCCTTGCGATACTGGAAGCACATTATATTAAAAACAAATGCTTTATACCAGAAGATTACATTATAAACAACGCTGATAAAATTAAGGATATTAAGACATCTATTGTTCAGGGCAGATATGATTTTATTTGTCCGCCAATACAAGCATTCAGGTTGCAATCTAAATTAAACAACTCGAAATTAAATATTGTTAATTCCGGGCATTCGGCTGGTGATGAAGAGACCAAAAAAGCATTAATAGCTGAACTTAGGAGAATAAGCGGGTGATAATATTCAATTGTTATTACATTTCATTTCCTATTTCCAGGGGTTCAGTTTAACTCTGAGGACTCATTAATCTGTTGATTTCAAATCATTGTTTTTACAATCCGGCACAACCTGGCCCACCCATGCGGGAGGTTTCGCTACTAATAGGACGGATTATCATACGAAATCAATACCAGATAGCTCAACCCCGTACGTACGGGGTTGTTGAGAACATCCTGTAATCACCACAACTACAATACCTAAACTCATCCCGAAAGCTTTCGGGATGAGTTTTTTTTAACCCGGTACGGTTTGAGGTATTGTAGCACAATATATTTTCTGTTGATTTTATAAACCCGGTACGGGTTTCGCTGTTTTTACAGAAACTACCGCCATAAATAAGTATAGTAAATAATTCATGAAGCATTGTATAACATGATGATAACAATCACTAATCAATAATCAATACCCCTAATAAAAACATTGATAACTATCGGGGGCAGAACCTGTCAGAGCTGGCCAATTAATGAACCCATTCACTCATTCTTCAGTCTTTCTCTTTCCACCCTTATCTTTCTCTCAGTCTCTCAATCTCCTCTTTGCCCCTTCATTCCCTTTTCCAATTATCCATTCCCTCATTTTACCATTTCACCCCCTCCTCATTCCACCACTATCGTTTTGAAATTTACAAACTCCTTAATTCCATAATGTGAAAGTTCACGTCCGTAGCCTGATCTTTTAATCCCTCCGAAAGGTAACCTCGGATCGGATTTTACCATACCATTTACAAACACTGCCCCGGATTCTACCTGGCGGGCGAGCTTTATTCCTTTATCGATATCGTTTGTCCACAGGCAGCCTCCAAGGCCGTACTGGCAATTGTTTGCAACTTCTATAGCTTCCTTTTCTGATTTCACCCTTATCACAGCCAATGCCGGCCCAAAGGTCTCCTCGGCAAAAACCGGCATGTCGGGAATTATATTTGTGAGCAGGGTGGGTTCGTAATAAAAACCATCACGCTGCAACCTTTTCCCTCCCAATTCAAGCCTTGCCCCCATCATTACTGAACCGTGGACTTGCCTGTCCAGCTCTTCAAGCAAATCAAGCCGGGCAAGCGGGCCGTATTGGCTTTCGGTATTAAAGGGGTCACCAGTCTTAAGGCCGGACATCAGTTGTTTTACCTGGCCAATAAATTCGTCATGTATTGCTTCCTCCACAATAAAACGTTTGGCCGCGATGCAACTTTGGCCGGTATTGAGCATTCGGGCAACTACTGCAGTTTGCGCACATTTTTGGATATCCGCATCTTTTAAAACAATAAAAGGATCGGAACCACCCAATTCCATAACGGTTTTTTTGAGGTATTTCCCGGCAACGGAAGCCACCTTGCTACCGGCCTTTTCGCTCCCTGTAAGTGTTGCAGCCACTATCTTTTCGTTTTCCAGGATATGGCCAACGCTTTTTCCGGGGATCAAAAGAGTTCGAAAAAGATGTTGCGGGAAACCTGCTTCCCGAAACACGGCTTCGATGGCAAGCGCACACCCGGGCACATTTGAAGCGTGTTTCAACACCCCTGCATTGCCGGCCATCAAAGCCGGCGCAGCAAACCTAAACACCTGCCAGAAAGGAAAGTTCCAGGGCATAACGGCCAGCACTGGGCCCAGGGGTTCAAAACTGACAAAACTTTTACGGGCATCACTTTCGATGATTTCATCGCTGAGGAATTTCTCAGCATTTTCCGCATAATAATTGCACACCCAGGCCGATTTTTCTATTTCAGCTTCCGACTCTGCAATGACCTTCCCCATCTCTTCGGTCATTAACCGGGCATATTCACCCTTCCTGTCCCTCAACACTCTGGCCGCCTTGAACATTAATGTTTTGCGCTCGGTCATTGGGGTTTGCTTCCACAACCCCCAGGCATCAAAAACATTGTCAATAATCCTATCGCACTCCTGCAATGAGTGTTCTTTATACTCTTTAATTAACTTTCCTGTGGATGGATTGATACTTTTCATAGGTTGTTTACTTTGGATTATTACTTTTGCGAAGGTAAAAAAAATGTAGTCATTAGTGGTCATTGATAGTTATTTGATGGTCATTGATAGTAATTAGTGGTCGTTGGTAGTAATTTGTGATCAGATGGTTAATAATATATTGAATGACGGCGAAGCCAAATTACAATGAATGACAGCGCAACTAATGGCAATAAACCAAAGAACCCCCTCTTGCAAATGCACAATTTCAAAAACATAAAATCAATTATCTGGGACTGGAACGGAACACTGCTCAATGATGTTGATATCAGTATCCTTTCGATGAACCAGATGCTTGAAAAGCGTAACATCCCCTTGCTTAACGTAGAAAAATATCAATCAATTTTCACTTTCCCGGTGCAGGATTACTATGTGAAAGCAGGTGTAAACTTTGAAGAACATGAATGGGATACGGTTGCAATGGAATTTATAAACAATTACCGGAAAAATATCGTGAGGGCCCAGTTGCACACTGATGCGGTTAACACACTGGAATATTTTAATGCCAGGCATATCCGCCAGTTTATCCTTTCGGCCATGGAACAGGTTTTCCTTGACGAAACAATTAATATCACCGGCATTAATGGGATTTTTGAAAAAATCATTGGGTTAAACAACCATTATGCTGCAACCAAAGAGGTAAATGCCCAGCGGTTGATCGCTGATATCAACATGAATAAAAATGAAATTTGTATGATTGGCGATACAATCCATGATTTTGAGGTGGCCCAATCGGCAGGTGTTGAATGTATTTTAGTCTCGCGTGGGCATCAGTCGCATACACGATTAAAAAGCACCGGGGCATTGGTGGTCAGGGATTTTAGTGAACTTTGGAAACTGTAAGGTTTCAAGTTTCAGGTTGTCGATTATGAAGACTGGTGACTGCTGAATGAAGTTTGTTGACTGGTTTCAGGTTTCAAGTGGAAGGGATGCCCACCTTGCCGGTGAGGCAGGCAATCCCCGAGGCACGAGGGGATGGCGGCCCTGGTACTGTAAATCAGGGTTTCCATCCCTTTTCTTTGGTCAGGGATTTAAACCCTTGCAATAACAGGTTTCAAGTTGTGCTCGGCTTCCTTAACCCGTCATCCGGCATCCGACACCCGTCCTTCACAGGTTTCAAGTTTCCCTCCTTCGCTTCGCTTCGGCGGGCAGGCAGGTTTCAGGTTGTCGATTCGGGTTGCGCTTGGCTTACCTCACCCGACACCCGTCACTTCCCAGGTTTGCAAAAAAAAAGTATTGACCACTTGCACATTTTTTCATATATTTGTGGAAGGATAAAAAAAACAACCAAATTAAAACTTTTTGACCAATGAACATAATAGGCAGATTTGCGAAAAACCTTGTGGGTTCGGTTGCCGATGCCGGGGAAAAATTCCTGGATTTAAGAAGGTTGCGGGGCACACCGACCCAATCGCTGCTAAAATTGTGCGATGACCTGATTTCACATAAGGGCGTAGCTTCGGGTATTGCACTGGCCAGGGAGATGGTATATAGATACCAGTCGCTAAAGAGTGATGAAAAATTGAACTTTTTACTGGAATTGAACCAACAAATGGGTCCCAACCTTTTGGAGATCAGAAAAGCCGCGGGGGAATTTTCAAAAACCCCGGATGAGAAAAACCTGGTGCAACTTTCCAGGAAAATAAAATCAAACCGTCAGAAATTGTTCAGCAGGATGAATATGGCACCAAACGGCACCCAGGCCATTGTAGCACTGCGTAAAGATATCCTGGATTTTATCCCGTCACATCCCGGATTAAAAGCTATTGACGATGACTTAAGGGTGTTGTTGACTTCATGGTTCAACCCGGGTTTTTTAACCCTGAAAAAAATTGACTGGGATACCGAAGCATCCATTCTTGAAAAAATTATTCTGTACGAAGCGGTCCACGATATCAAAGATTGGAACGACTTAAAGACCAGGTTGGTTGCCGACCGGGTTTGTTTTGCCTACTTTCATCCTGCCCTGGAAGACGAACCACTGATTTTTGTGGAAGTTGCCCTGACCAAAGGAATAACCGGCTCTATTCAATCGATTATTGAAAGTGGTGAAGATACCGAAGAGGGGGATACCGCCATTTTTTATTCCATCAATAATTGCCAACAAGGGCTTAGGAAAATCCCACTGGGGAATTTCCTTATTAAGATGGTTGTTACGGAACTTGCCACAGAATTGCCCGCAATAAAAACCTACTGCACCCTGTCGCCAATACCTGGCTTTGCTGATTGGCTGAGGAGGGAACTAAAATCCGGCAACAGCAAATTAATACAAAAAAAAGAACGGAAAATTTTGCGCACTGTCGAAGAAGTTGATTGGTATAAAGATAAAAACAGGTGTAATGAGCTGCAAAAACCATTGATGATGGCATGTGCGAAATATCTTGTTGAAGTGAAAAAAAACGGGAAACCCCTGAACTCGGTGGCTAAATTTCACTTTGGCAATGGCGCACAATTGTACCGTATCAACTGGATGGGAAATACTTCGGCCCACGGCCTGGCCGAATCATTTGGCCTGATGGTGAATTACCTTTATGATTTAAAACATATTGAAACCAACCACGAAGCTTATGTGCAAAGAGGTGACCTTGCAGTGGCAAAATCAATACGGGCCATAATTTGATACATTTGTTGCGGATGAAAGTTAAAAATTATATTGCAGCCATAACAGTTGTTATCTATATCGGCCTTCTTGGATATTTATACCTTGGCATTGGGCAGGGAACAACCTACCCTGCTAAACCAATCAGTATTATTGTACATTCAAAGCCTGGTTCGGCCATTGATTACATGGCCCGGAAAGTGGCCGAAATAGCACGCAAATACAGTGATGTGGCTTTTGTTGTCGAAAACCGTTCGGGCACACAAGGGCTTGTGGCCATGCAGCATGTTCTGGATATGAAAGCCGATGGCTATACCCTGCTGGGCGTTACCAAATCTTTTCTTTCGACCGTAATGGTAAATAAAAGTAAAGTGGGCCTTGGTGATTTCCTGTTTATTGCAAACATGGTTTCCGACCCCGAAGCATTGATATCAAACACTGATAGAAATTTCAATTCGCTTGAAGATATTATCCAAGATGCAAATAACGATGAAACGCAGGTTTGGATAGGCCCCGGGACAGGTGGCCGCGATCACATGATGGCATTAAAGAGCTGGGAAACTTTGGGGATTGATGCCAAATGGATTGATTACAAAAGCGGGCCACAATCTATCCTGGCGTTGCTCAGGGACGAATCCGCTGTTTATATTGGCAACCCCGCTGATATAAAAGGAAAAAGTAATCTTGACATCATCTCAATTGCAAGCGAAAAACGGTTAACATCGCTTCCTGACGTACCCACGTTTAAAGAACAGGGATACGATATTAACGAGTCGATGTGGAGGGGTTTTGCATTTAAAAAGGGTGTGCCCGAAGAAGCCATTGACTATGTTGTTAAAGTCCTTCGGGATGTTGTGAATGATGAGGAGTGGAAAAACTACTGTAATGAAACCTATGTGTTTTCGAGTTTTGAAAATCACGAAGAATTTACCAGGAGAATAGTTCATGAGGTTGAAGAAACAAACTATTACTTGCCCCAAAGGATTTCAGGGCAAAATCAATTACGATCAAATTATCGGTGGTGGGATTTTCAGCTTTTCGATTTTTTTCTATTATCAAACTACACTGTTTCAAATACCCGAAACGGTAAATATTACAAGCCCTGCACTTATTCCTGACATTTGGGTGACCACTTTGTTACTGCTAAGTATTATCCTGATAATTAAATCAAAAAATAAAAGTGACGAAAGGGCAAACTCTTCACCAAAAACTGTTTTGATCATCATAGTTTTTTTGCTGGCATACCTTGTGGCCATGCAATGGATTGGATACTTTTTCACCACACCGGTTTTTATTTTGGCAACAATGTACCTGTTAAAATACCGCAAAGTTGCTTTAATGGCAATCAATGCATTTGGTTTTGTGATGTTCAGTTATTTAATTTTTAACAGGCTCCTTTGGTGTTGCGCTGATGCTGCCCGTTACTTTTGGTTTAGACCCCATTAGTGCGTTGGTGTTGTTGGTCTCTGTTTATTTAGCCTCAAATTATGGTGGCTCAATAACGGCAATTGCCATTAATACACCAGGCACGCCCGGAGCCGTGGCCACAACATTTGATGGTTATGAACTGACCAAACAAGGCAAACCGCTTCACGCACTGATTACATCATTGACAGCTTCAACTATCGGAGGGCTGATTGGTACAATTATCCTGATATTGTTCTCGGTGCCCCTGGCCACCCTTGCCCTCTCCTTTGAGTCGTACGAGTATTTTGCCCTCGGTGTTTTCGGGCTTACAATCATTTCTTCGTTGGCAGGAAAAAGCCCGTTGAAAGGGTTTATTTCTTCTGGGATTGGCCTGTTGTTGATCACAATAGGGTTTGATACCCAACTGCCATTTTCCAGGTTCTCGTTGGGCATCCCCGATCTTGCTGATGGTATCGAATTTATTCCGGCATTAATAGGTTTGTTTGCACTTGGCGAAATATTCTACAGCATCGAAAAAGGGGATTATGCTAAAAAAAGACAAACAGCAAAAGTTGATCTTTCACAAACCCTCTCGTTTAAGCAATTATCAAAATTAAAGGGATTAATGTTGAAATCATCGGTCATTGGTACTTTGGTTGGCTGCATACCCGGTGCCGGCGGTACAATAGCCACTTTTATAGCTTACGACAACGCGAAAAATTCCAGCAAGAACCCTGAGAAATTCGGGAAAGGTTCCTTGGAAGGTGTGGCAGCGCCCGAAGCCGCAAACAACGGATCGGTTGGTGGCGCCCTGGTGCCATTGCTCACACTCGGCATTCCCGGTAGCGCATCCACAGCAGTGTTGATAGGTGCGCTGATGATACATAAATTAAACCCCGGCCCCGAACTTTTTGATAAAGAGCCCGGCCTGGTCTATGGTATTTTTATCAGCCTGTTTTTCGCCAATATCTTTATGTTCTTTGTTGGGTTGATGGGCAACAAAGTTTGGATAAAAATCATCGCTGCCCCAAAATCATTGCTCTACCCCATAATCCTTGCCCTGTCGTTCATAGGTAGTTACTTTATCCAAAATTCTGTATTTGATGTTGGCATCTGCATTGCTTTTGGCATATTAGGCTGGATATTAAAAAGAGGTGATTTCCCAACAGCGCCGGTGGTTTTGGGGTTGATATTAGGAAAAATGATTGAGGAAAACTTGCGGTTATCCTTGATAAAAGGGGAATGGATCGACTTCTTCACCAGGCCCGGAAGCCTGATAATTATTATATTGGCACTTGTTTCTTTCTTTATGCCCTACATAAAGAAAAAGTTAGTGAGAAAGGGGGCTTGAGATAAATATCAAACAAAAACAGGATTTAATTCCGGTTATCCTAATTGTCAGCTCAAATAATGGAAAACAATGAATGTATTGATCATTTTACTAAATATACTACTTTTGTAATACAAAATAATTAAAATATGAATAGAGAAGTTTTAATAAACAGAACAATTAGTAATATCTCATTACTTCCTGATTTGAGACTAAAAGAAATTTCTGATTACGTTGACTTTCTTTTAAAAATGTATGACGATAAAATAATCACCCAAGGAATAATGAAATTAACTTCAAAATCAAAATCGTTTGATTTTTTAAATGATGAAGAAGAAATATATGATGAATCCGACCTAATTGAAAAATTCTAATGAAAAAAGGAGATATCATTTTAGTACCATTTCCTTTTACAAATCTAAAAGGATTTAAAAAAAGACCTGCTGTTATTCTTTACAAAGACAATATTGATATTGTTGTAACATTTATTACGACAAAATTAAAATGGAGCGAACAGACAGACGTTTTATTAGAACCAGACGAAGACAATAGATTAAAAAAGACATCTTTGATAAGAACAAATAAATTGGCAACTTTGGAAATTGAATTAATTATAGGAAAAATTGGCGAACTGAAGACACGCACTTTAGACGAACTTGACTATAAATTAAAAAAAGTGTTCGGGTTGAAATAATTACGAGTTAATAAAATTCTATCATTGTACTCTGGTTATTATGGCAATAAATTTCTTTTCAGAAACAATAAACGAGTTTATCCGAAAGGTGCAGAGCACCGAAATATCAATGCACGGAAAATACTGTAATGACTTTAAAAACCTTGCATTAAATACTGAAAATCGAATCATATTAGATTGATATAAAACAATATGTCGGTTTTTCAGCAAGCCCATATTGCTGCATGCATGCGAACAGCTATCATACAGTTTAAGCTAAAAAACCAAACGCACAAGACTTTAACTTCAGTATGTAGTATAGAGGATAACTGTCTGACAGCTTTTTTTTACCTTTGTTTAGCAAGTATTATTCAATTACCACTTTTAAATTCTTTCCTAACCCGGCCTCTATTATCTTTCTAAAAGTTGACAATTCAATATCTGTCTTTTCATTTTCAAGTCTTGAAATGTAAAATCGTGATGTTCCACTTCGCATGGCAAGTTGTTCTTGCGTTAACCCTGCTTTCTTTCTTGCGTTCCTTACTATCATTCCAATCCTAAACGAATGTTGATCCTCTATTGGTTGACTTTTCTGATATAGAAAATACGGGTCTATTTCATATGGAAATTGCTCTTCTTTTCCTTCTTCTGTCATTAATAAAACATTCAAATTATCCCAGGAAAGTGTATAATTTCTCAATTTAACTTTTTGAAATTCTTTTTTCTTTAATAACGTGTACTCAATATCATCTGTAGTTAGGTTCCATTCTTTAAGGATTAAATGATTACAAATTATTCTTGTTCAATTAGCGCAAACCATTTCGCATGATTATCACAACCTGACCATGTTAAGATACCACCGAAAATCATAAAAATCATAGCAATCATAAAAATCCGCGTCTCATTTTCCCTACTTTTACCACCAAAAAACTAATTCATTTCAAATAATATGTTACTTCTAAATATTGGGGACACGCCTTCAATCCCCTGGTTTTTCTTAATTATGGGTTTATTGGGCGGGTTGGTACTTTTCCTGTATGGCATGGAAAAGATGAGCGAAGGCTTGAAAAAATCGGCCGGCGAAGGAATGAGGAAAATCCTTTCGGCACTTACAAATAACCGGATAATTGGCCTTGCTGTTGGTGCGTTTGTTACAATGGTCATACAAAGTAGTAGTGCCACAACTGTTATGCTCGTTAGTTTTGCCCAGGCCCAATTGCTAACTTTCGGCCAAACCCTGAGTGTGATTTTGGGCGCAAATATCGGAACCACCGTAACAGCGCAACTAATTGCATTTAAACTTACCGATTACGCTTTTTTAATGATAATTGCCGGTTTTGCATTGACGATATTTTCTAAAAAGGATTCTTACAAATATCTTGGTGAGTCGTTACTTGGTTTCGGTATTTTGTTCCTAGGTATGAAAATTATGTCAGATTCAATGAGGCCTTTGCGGGATTACGGGCCTTTCATCAATATAATGAAAGACCTTGAGAACCCCATTTACGGACTCATTATCGGCGCGGCATTCACGGCACTTATCCAGAGCAGCAGTGCATTTACGGGCATAGTAATTGTTTTGGCGCAGCAGGGATTGTTAAGCCTTGATGCCGGGATCCCATTACTGCTTGGGGCAAATATAGGCACCTGTGTCACAGCCGGACTGGCGAGCCTGGGGGCATCAAGGGAGGCTAAACGTGTTGCACTTGCCCACGTAATTTTCAATACTGCAGGGGCTGTTTTCTTTTTATTCTGGGTCCCCGATTTTGCTGACTTGGTTAGATGGGCATCGCCGGTTTCTGATGCTGATGGTATCCAAAAACTTGCCGCCGAAACCCCTCGTCAAATTGCAAATGCCCATACTTTTTTTAACGTTAGCGTTGCCCTTGTTTTTCTCCCTTTCACGGCATTGCTTTCTAAAGCTGTGCTTAAAATATTACCTCGCAGGGAATCAGAAAAAGCCATTGAAGTAGTTACATGGCACCTTGATGATAAAGCCCTTTCAACACCGGGACTGGCAATAGATCTGTGCCATGCCGAAGTTGGAAGGATGGCCAAAATACTGCGCCGGATGTTAAGGGCAATAGTACACCCCCTGTTTAACGATGAAGAGGGAACAGATAATGTCCATAAACATTTGACAATTATTGAGGGGATTGAAATGAGAGAGGACAAAATCGACTTTTTGCAAGATAAAGTAACGGGTTACCTCCTAAAGTTAGGCCGCCAGGAATTGTCGGAAGGACAAAGCAGGGAGGTGTTCAACCTTATTTCAATTGTAGGGGACATGGAAGCTATCGGGGATATTATCCATCGGGACATGTTTCCGCTGATAGCGAAAAAACGTGCCTTGAAGATCGACTTTTCTAATGAAGGGCACGAGGAAATTATCGTATATCACGCAAAAATCTACAAACAGCTTATGCGACTTGAGGCAACTTTTTCGGAGCATAAGTTTAAGAAAGCACAGAAGATAGTCAGCAAAGAAGTTAAATACGCCGACCTGGAGGCCGAATTTAAGATAAAGCACTTAGAGCGGTTAAAAGAGGAGAAAAAAGAGTCGATAGCAACCCACGAAATCCACATGGAGCTGATGGACCATTTGAAACAAATAAGCGTTTATGTTACTGAAATTGCGAAGTCGGTTGTTAATGTGGACAAATAGAATAGATATTATCATGAAATTTCAGGCCTGCGGGGCTTTGTGTTTAGTTTGAAATTGTCCTCAATATGTGTGATGAAACGATAAAAAAATGACTGACATTACCAAAACAATAGTAACCGAAATTAATAAACTCGCTGATAGCAAAAAAGCCAATTGGTGGAATAATTATCTGAAAAACCCAGTCAGTTTTATTGGAGTAGGGATTCCACAAATTCGGGATATTCTGATAAAGACACGAAAAAAGCATTTGTTTCTGGCTGGGAAGAGATGATAAGTTTTCCCTCAAAATAAATCTGAAGTTAATTTAGACGTTCGTAATTTACCCTGACTTTGTTACAAGATAATTAATAACTGCCCTGACTCTGTTACAAGATATCAGCAAAACTGCCCTGACTTTGTTACAAGATAACTGATAACTGCCCTGACTTTGTTACATGATATCCGCGAAACAGCCCTGACTTTGTTACAAGAATATTGTATATTTGCCCTGACTTTGTTACAAACAATAACTATTTACAATGTTTAAACGAGACATTACCAAACACTTAGCCCTCTGGAAGGCAAGTCCTAACCGCAAGCCCCTTATTTTGCGCGGGGCGCGTCAGGTAGGAAAAACTACTTTAGTAGAGCAGTTTGCCAAAACCTACAAGCAATTTATCTACTTAAATCTTGAGAAATCTGATGACCGTTACTTTTTTGAACAATCTGATGATGTAAAAAAGATAGTTGATTCCTTGTTCCTGTCCAAAAACATATCTCCCAACAAAGGGGATACTTTGTTATTTATCGATGAAATCCAGGAATCGCCAAAAGCCATTCATTTGCTCCGGTACTTTTATGAAGATATCCCTGATTTACATGTAATATCAGCGGGTTCACTATTGGAATTTGCCATGCGCAAGATACGTAGTTTCCCGGTTGGCAGGGTAGAATATTTATATCTCTACCCCCTTAATTTCACGGAATATTTGGGGGCCATTGAACATTCTGCTGCGTTGGGGCAAATTAATCAAATTCCGGTACAGCCCATTGCCCATAAGGTTTTATTAGATTTATTTAACCTCTATGCAATTATTGGGGGAATGCCCGAAGTTGTAAAAATTTTTACCAAAAACAATAACAGTTTGCTTGGGTTGCCAAAAGTTTACGAGAGCATCTGGGGGACATATCAAAATGATGTTGAGAAGTATGCAACAAATGAAACTGAAAGGAAGGTAATTAAACACATCATGGCAACAGCGCAATTTTATATTGATAAACGCATTAAATTCCAGAATTTTGGCAATTCCAATTATAAATCGCGGGAAGTAGGGGAAGCTTTGAGAAATTTGGACGATGCAAAAGTTGTACAGCTCATTTATCCGACAACAAATGTGGAAACCCCAATTCAACCGGACTTCAGAAAGTCGCCACGGCTACAGTTCCTTGATACAGGTTTGGTCAACCATATATTGGGCATACAATCGCAAATGATAGGGTTACAAGACCTTAGCTCTGCTTATAAAGGGGCAATCATTCCGCATTTGATAACCCAGGAACTGATTTCACTGAATACCATTAGCAGCAAGAAGCCACATTTTTGGGTGCGCGAAAAAAAACAATCTTCATCAGAAGTTGATTTAGTTATACAGTATATTGATAAAGTTGTCCCAATTGAAATAAAATCGGGCAGCACCGGCAGTTTAAAATCCCTGCATCAGTTTATCGACAGGACTAACCATCCTTTCGCTGTAAGGGTATATGAAGGAGAGTTTAAGATTGAAAAAGCCACAACCCCGGATGGGACACCATATTTACTGATGAATATGCCCTATTATCTTGGGACTAAAATTCCTGAATATATTGATTATTTTGTGAACAATCCGTTACACCAATCTTGAAATCCCTGATATGGAAATATTTACATCAACAATACAGGAGAATGTGGAAACAATAACTACCAGAAAGTATGGGCTGAATTAGGGAATTTTGTTAAAGAAAACAAACTGTTCCCCCTCAACATCGAAAGCTTTGGAATAAGCTATGATGACCCAAAAGTTACCGAGAAAGAAAACTGCAGGTTTGACGCTTGCATCACAATTCATGAGGCCTAGTATTTCAGGTTGCGCTTGGTTTCCTTCACCCGTCACCCGCGACACCCGGCACTTTTCAGGTTTCCCTCCTTCGCTTTGCTCCGGCGGACAGGCAAGTTCCTCTC
>NIVA01000220.1 GCA_002254335.1 Bacteroidetes bacterium 4572_114
GGCAAATGGGATTTAGGGGCCGGTTGGGGGATAACAGAAATTTCATCTCCATCAGGCACTCATTCAATAACCGACAGCCCTTTTGGTTACTACGACAATAATGAAAATAATTCATTAACTTTATTGGAAGGCCTATCTCTTTCAACATATAGTACCGCTGCCCTGGGTTATTTTACCCGACATAGTTTTGCAAGTGGCGACACAGGAATGATAGAAATAAGTGTTGATAGTATGAGCACCTGGAGTAATCTTAAAACTATTACCGGATTGCAATATGGCTGGTTGGAAGACTCACTGTCATTATCTAATTATTGTGGACAGGGTAAAGTTTATATACGGTTCAGGCTGAATTCTGATGAAGCTATTACGGCAAATGGATGGTTTTTGGATGATATTCGGATAGCAGTTGATTCCAGTACATTGGGGATCAACCAACAATTATTACCTAAAACACAACTATTATCACAGAACTTTCCCAATCCTTTCAGTTCATCAACAATAATTTCATTCTCTGTTGAAAGTTCAATTAGAAACACCTTAATTACAATCTACAACTTTAACGGTCGAAAGATAAAAACACTTGTTGATAAGAAATTAAATGCAGGTAAACATCAGGCAATTTGGGATGGTACCGATGATTCGGGCAATCCGGTATCGAGCGGAATTTATTTCTATAGGATGAAACATGGTGATAAATATACCGGCTTTAGAAAGATGGTGCTTATGAAATAAAAAAGCTCACAAAAAAAATGAATGAGTCAAGTATAAAAAGGTGCTAAACTCCTTATTTGCGAAATTTCTACTACAGAATATCAGAGTATTGCATTTTTTTATTCATGCATCCATACGGACCCATACGGGCTAACTTTGTGTCGCAAGTTTCGTGGCTTTTTAGACCGGAATCATGAATTAGTCTTTTATTAGTTTCCTGATGAGTGTGCCTTTGTTGGTTTTTAGTTGTATTACATAAATGCCCTGCGATAGTTCCGATATATCGATCCGGAATGTGTGTTGGTTCAATCCATTGTCCTGATAAACTACCTGGCCTGTGTTGTTTAATATTTTAACCGACAGAATTTGCCCTTCAGCATTTATTGAAATAGTTTCGTTTGCCGGATTCGGAAAAAGCCTAACGTTGGGCACAGTCCGCATATCCTGCAATCGGGTTATTAGGCTGCAATCGAATTGCAATCCATTATAGATCACTTTTGAAAAGTTATCCTGAACAAAGGCCACAACCTGGCAGTTGCCCAATTCAAGGATGTCGTCAAGGCTGACTTCAAACTCTATCTCCTGGGCCGTCATGGCAGTCAGGTCTATGGCCGTTCCATTTTCATCGGGGAACATGGTGCGCTCTACAAAGTTAAGTTCGTCAAGACCTTGCCAGGGTTCGGGTATGTGGTTTTCGACCAGAACCACATGTAACCGCAAATAGTCCGAATTGATAGGCCCCATGTTCTCAACCACGACCTTTCCGGTAACTGAATTATTTGGCTGGTTTTGGGCGACATCGGCAAAATCGAGTGCTACGGGTGTTTCATCATCCATATACCCCTCGATATAGGATAAAATAATTTGGTATGGCTCGTTGTGGATTTGGCCCTGGCCCATAAAAGTTAATGTAGGATAGGCCACAACACCATAATAACCGTTGCGTGCGTTGGCATAAGGATTTTCGTAACCATCGCTAGCATGATAGGCTATAATGCCGATGGGACAGCCCTCTTCGACCAACTGATCGAGCACGGGCGCTACCTGTGCACATGGGCCGCACCAGGTCCCGGTGGCCTCTTCTATAATTACAATGTTGACGGGCACATTGTTTTCTTCATATAAATAAACATCAACTTCAATATTGGCATCAATAACCTCAACTTCGCCAAAACCATCATAATATCCGCTGTATCCTACACTGTACCCATAAACACCATTGGCAATGTTCTCGAAAATTGCTTCTCCCTGATCGTTGGTTTGTATTGTCTGGTTCACAAAATTAACTGTTGCCCCTTCAACCGGATTGGCCCCGTTATAGGTATATACATGGAACGTTGCCGACCAGGGCGCTTCCTGAAGCTGAATATCATACACCAGGCTATCTCCTGCATCCACAACAATGTCATCAATAATGACAACACCATAGTTGGCACTAACAGCTGTTATTTCATAAATGCCCGGCAAGATTGCCCCAAAAATGTACAGTCCATCCTCAGCAGTAATTTTATAAATATTTGTTCCCAGGGGATTGTCGGTGGGTTCGAGATAAATTTCCACATCAGCAACAGGATCGCCGGTAAGGGCATCGGTTACTTCACCAGATATGCTGCCATGATCGGGCATGGTCCATGGAATGGCAAAAGACGATACCTCCTGGATATTGGGGAAAACAGTAAATTCGGTAGCTTCCCCTGTCTCAAGGTTATAGGTGAACAATGCACCATGCGGACTGGGCTGTACCCAGAACCCGGCGTGGTACATGATGTCCGTGTTTTTGTCATAAGTGCAGTTCTGGATGTAATCAAAATCAAAACCTGATGGCCCCATTGCCGTTGCAAGCCCTGTTACAGGATCAATTTTATAGAGCTGATCATCGTTCTTGTCAATGCCCCAGAGGTTCCCCCTGATGTCTGCACCAATACCGGTCATGTCCCCTGAGTTTCCCATCATCCCTACCGATTCGAGTTCATAGGTTTCTATATCCATGATAAACAGTTCGCTACCGGTGCAACAGTAATATGTTTCATAGGCAGGTGAGTAGGTGAAGCCTGATAAGGTTTCTGTGAGGCTTGCCAGCAAAGTATGTTCACCGGTAGTGGTATCTACAGCATAAAGCCCACCTGAAAATTCGGTGGAATACCAAACACCATCTGCCCCGAAATCACTGCCCAGGAAATATAGGCCACTGGGTTTCGGTGCAAGATTCACAAATGTAGTAGGGTCCTGAAGGTAAAACTTTGCCCAGCCAGAGGTACCCAATCCACCGGTTACCATGCAAAAGGCTTCATTACCTTTGGTGCCATCAATGGATACTGAATTAATTTTATTGGTGTGGTTACTGTTTTCCACAGTATAAACCCGTTGGCCGTACGATGATATTGTTATCATTAAACCAACCATTAACAGGTGCAGTTGAAAGTTAATTTTTCTCATTTTTCTATTAGGACTTTTTTGATACTCGCCCGCAATTGGTATCTATCTTTTTACTCTGTCATCTATTGGTAATCTTTTCCTCCTTTTGTTGATTCATAAAATAAATATGTACTTTCGCTTTCCATTTTGAAATCACAACCTATGAAGATAAATAAATTTGGTTTTGAATTTGAAGAATATGCTTCTATGGCCGAGCTATCAGATAGCGATTCCGAATTATTGGGCCATGCCATACAGGCAGTAGAAAATGCCTATGCGCCATACTCCCACTTTCATGTTGGCGCTGCGCTCAGGCTTGGCAACGGTAAGGTAATTAAAGGCAATAACCAGGAAAATATAGCATATCCTTCGGGCCTCTGTGCCGAAAGGGTTGCTTTTTTCCATGCAAGTTCAAACTACCCTGACGTTGCTATTGAGGCAATCGCCATAACGGCAAAGGCACAAAATTTCGAAATTAACGAACCTGTTACACCTTGCGGGTCGTGCAGGCAGGTAATGTCGGAAACGGAAACCCGTCAACCGGGGGATATCAGGGTTATTATGATGGGACAAAGCGGAAAAATATTTGTTGTAAAAAGCGTAGGAAGCCTGCTCCCACTGATGTTTAAGGCCGAAGGGTTGAAGAAGTAATGCTTTAATGGTAGAATGGTACAATGCTTTAATGATGCAATGTTGAGCGTAGCGCCTGTCCCGTTCGTACGGGGAAATCCCGCCCATGCGGGGCTTTAATGATACAATGCTTCAATGCTTCAATGCTATAATGGTACAAGGCTAAAATGCTTCAATGACTACTAAATACAATGAATTACAATAAATCACAATCAATTACAATAAATTACGATAAATTACAATCAATGACAATGAATTACAATCAATTACAATGAACGACTATCCAATGACAACAAATCACCACTTAATGACAAAAATATCCGATATTCAAATAAATAATTACCAGCTAATAAAATACAACTATTGAACACAATGCGCCTTATCTCTACCAAAATTTGCAAGACCAGCGACATCGGGATCAACAACAACCTGTTTGGGGGCATAATGCTTTCGTGGGTTGACGAGGCCGGGGGCACAATGGCTGCCGAAGAGTGTTGTTCGCCCAACATGATCACCCTTAAAATGGATGAAGTCTTGTTTAAATTGCCGGTAAAAGTAAATGACCACATCAGGATTTACGGACATGTGGCCGGCATAGGAAAATCTTCAATATCACTGTTCCTGGAAGCCAAAAGGTTTAATTTCGATACCCGCAAAGAAGAATCTGTTTGTTCAACCAAAATGCTCTTCGTTAATGTCGATAAGTATGGGAAATCCAAACCCATCGCAGAATCAAGAAGGAAAATTATACTGGAATCTATTAAATAACAAAATAAAATTTAAGTATGAAAAAAGTAAATTACCTGTTTCTTATTGCAATTTTTATTATTGCAACAGCATTAAAATCTGACAAGCCTGCTTACAAATTATTCGATGACAAGGGCAAGGAGGTAAAATACAAAAAATTGGTGAAAGATGCGTTGGAGGCCGACATTATCATGTTTGGCGAATTACACAACAATCCAATCAGCCATTGGCTTCAACTGCAACTTACCGAAGATATCTTTGCCGAAAAGGGGGCCGGCCTGGTTTTGGCGGCCGAGATGTTTGAAGCGGACAATCAATTGCTGTTGGATGAATATTTGACAGGGGTTGTAAAGCAGAAAAGTTTTGAAGATGAAGCCAAATTGTGGCCCAATTACAAAACCGATTACAAGCCGTTGGTGGAATTTGCCAAAGAAAATCAATTGAAATTTGTTGCATCAAACATTCCCAGGCGGTATGCTTCGGTGGTGCATAAAAAAGGTTTCGAAGGTTTGGACAGCCTGGACAATGCGGCAAAGGCATACATTGCCCCATTGCCCCCCGAATATGATCCCACACTGCCGGGATATGCCGTAATGATGGAGATGATGAGCGGGATGGGAAAAGGTCATGCCAATGCTAACTTACCTAAAGCACAGGCCATTAAAGATGCTACCATGGCCTACTTCACCTTTGCCAACTGGGAGCCAGGAAAATTGGTGATCCATTACAACGGGGCCTATCACTCCGACAATTTTGAAGGGACTGTCTGGTACCTCAAAAGGCTAAACCCGGAACTTAAAATAATGGCAAAAAACTTAGACACATAAAAATTGAGCTTCAATTTGGTAACTATCAGCCAAAGGATAAAAGTGTTAATCCCCAATCCAATTAATGATACAAACAGGAATTGAGTGAACTCCATTGCAATTTCGGGGTTTGTGCTTTGGAAAGTCCATATCCGGTTGAAGAAATAATTGGTGGTAGCTGCCGAGCAAAATCCAATGGCATTGGCAAAATATTTTTGGATTTTTAGCTTTTCCTTCGTAAGCCACGTAAGGCCGAAATCAACAAACATGCCTGAAAATCCCACAATCACAAACCTGATAAACTTACTGATAATTTCTTGCTGAAAAAATTCAAACATGTGTGGTAAATTTTGATGGCAAAGAAACGTATTTATCTCGAAAATATGCGATTATTGTTTGTGATCGGAAATGGAAATTTTTTGCTTCGTCTGAGACCTTCCTGGTTGGGTGTTAAAAATTTGATTTCAAAAAATATATTCCACTATTTACCAGGATATTACAATTTTCAGGTAAAAGATACTTTTTCGTTCCTCCACAGGAGCGCCCCTGGCATATTTTCTAAATATAATCCGATTGTCAAATTTTAAAAACTCAGTATGAGTTTAGGTGATTACAGGAGGTTTTCAACAATCCCGTA
>NIVA01000221.1 GCA_002254335.1 Bacteroidetes bacterium 4572_114
CATTACAATTACTACTCGACCCTGAGTGGCGGCGAAAGAAGGAAACTTTATCTGCTCACTGTCCTGTTAAAGAAACCAAACTTCCTGATCCTGGACGAGCCGACCAACGACCTGGACATTGCCACACTGAACAGGCTGGAGGAGTTCCTTCAAAACTTTAACGGATGCCTGATGATAGTTTCGCACGACCGCTATTTTATGGACCACATGGTAGATCATACCTTTGCATTTGAGGGCGATGGAAAGATCAAGGATTATTATGGCAACTACTCAGAATACTACAGGCTGAAGACTTCGCTTCATCGGGCAGGCAGGTTTCAGGTTTCAAGTTTGTCCTATCATGGTTTCTGAAATATCTGCAACCCTTTTTGGGTAGCGGCACGTGATTTTATTGATGTTGTCATTTCGTTGATGGAACCTGCCAAAGAAGCCAATTCATCACGGGAATTTACGTGGATCCTGACTGAGTAATCGCCGCCCTTGATTTTTTTGGCATCAGAATTTATATCAACGATTGGTATAGTAATCCGTTTGACCACCCAAAACACAATTATGATAACCGCCAAAACAGAAAGGCCCAACAGAAAAACAAAATTTTTGACCAATGTACAGATCGGTGTATTTAATTCATGCAAATCCTGTTTGCACACAAAGCCCCACCCTGTCCGGGGAATGAAAGTATAAGCGGCCATAACCTCTTCATTGCGATAATCTTCAGTAATTGCAATCCCGGTTTCTCCCTGGGCGGCATTTACGGCAGGTTCGGCAGTTATCTGAAGGTTTAATGGTGCATCGTTGTGCCAGCACAGTTCGTTTAATGCAAATACATCTTTGTTTACGATAAGGGTTTCACCAGTTTCGCCCAGGCCAATCCTGTTATCCAGCAATTTAAAAAGCGATTCATCAAGGTTTATCCTGGCCACCAAAACCCCAATAATATGTGTGTTATGTTCGAAACAATAAACTGGTAAAGAGAGGGTCATTTGTGGCCGGTACAAGGTTTTTGAATAATAAATGTCCTTTATGTAAATTTCTTTGGTTTCTAATGGGACTGTAAAATATGGATCCTTCCCAAGGGCATTTTCTAAAGTCCTGACCTCAAAATCCCCGGCCATTACCTTTATATCCCCCATCCTCTCGTCTAACCACTTTTCTAATTGCTGTACTTTTAAATCACGTATTGAGACAAGTTTATTGAAAGCTTCTTGTCAACTACTAAGGCCTGTTACGCCACAGCCCTGTCCTTCAATCCTGTCGGACACTGGCATGGGCCAAATGAATTACATCCCTGCCGGGGAAGCAGTGATAATAGTAAAACTACTAATAATTTTCAAATTAGGGGAAATAGGGGGGCAAGTTTCGGGTTTCCCTCCTTCGCTTCGGTGGGCAGGCAGGTTTCAAGTTTCGCTTGGCTTCCTTCACCCGGCATCCGACACCCGTCGCTTCGCGGGTTTCGGGTTTCGTCCATTAATACTTATTGTACCGCTTGCCAAAGGTGATGTTGAGGTAGAGGTTGGCGAAATAGTAGTGCTCGTTGCGGAAAGCCATAATGGGGATTGGGATGGCAAAACCATCGATCAAAAAGCCAATTTCCAACGATTTAATGCTGGTGTTATACTGGCCAAAATAAAAATTCAGCCCTGCTTTTACATATAGGCCGGGATGAAATTTGGTTTCATCAACTCCGTCAAGGAAGGGTGCCCTGCCGTAAATGTTATCAATAAAATGTTGATCCGGGTCGTACCTTTCCGGGTTTATGCTGGTGTAATCGTTCTGATTGATGATGTATAGGTAAATGGGTTTTGCAATTCCAATGGACAGCCCTCCATAATATGCAAGCCTCATTTCCACACCGCCCCAATATGGTTTGCGGGTAATCAGGTGTTGTTGGCCAAGTCCTGCCCTTAGCAAGTAAACCTTGTTGAGTTTACCATAAACATAGCTGTTGGCGTTGCTGTAATATGCTCCGTAAAAATTTATCCTGACCTGTTTTTCCGAGCGGATACCAACAAATTCCAGTTCCCACAAGTTCTTTTTAAAAGCATTTACGTTATATGCTTTTCTTAGCAGCAAACCCCATCCGGCAGAGTGTATGGTGCCACCGCCCATCAATTCTTTTTTAAGGATAACTTTATTTAGGATAGTATCGATTTCCTCAAATGCGACATGGTCATCTTTCTGGCCAAAAGCCAGCGAAAGAGGAAGGAGAAAAATAATAACCATTAATATTTTGAGGGTCGGGTACATAGGCCACATCACAAAACTTAATTAATGAGTAAGTGCCGGATTGGAATCCAAACATTAGGAAAAAGGCGATAAACCAATTATCTGCGCACCTCTTTTTGATATTTTTTAACCTCTCCAAAAGAGGGGCACTGCTGAGATGATTTACAGGAAGACATGATTACACCAACAAATACTAACACGGCCAGGATTATGGATGCTTTTGCAACTTTTTTCATACTTTTACGCATCTGTTTAATTTAACACTTGATTTATTTTGCAAAGATAATTTTTTTGATCTCTAAACTAACAACATTTTGTGGGATATATTGTTAGGCTTTATAAAAACGAATTATTAAAAAACACTGATACAGAGCATGTCAAAAGTTAACCCTGTCATCGAAAAGAGTTGGAAGGATATCCTTGGCGAAGAATTTGACGCAACATATTTTGCGCAATTAAAGGAATTTTTGGTAGGTGAAAAACTCAAATTCACTATTTATCCTGCCGGCCCGCAAATTTTTTCAGCATTCAATTTCACATCTTTTTACCAGGTCAAAGTGGTTATCCTGGGCCAAGACCCATATCATGGCCCGGGGCAGGCCCATGGACTGTGTTTTTCGGTGCCTGAAGGTGTTGCCCAACCACCCTCGCTCAAAAATATTTTTAAAGAAATAAATAGCGACCTGGGCCATGAAATACCAAAACATGGCAACCTGGAAAAGTGGGCCAAACAGGGGGTTTTGTTGCTCAATGCAACCTTAACAGTGCGGGCACGCCAGGCCGGGTCGCATCAAAACAGGGGATGGGAGATGTTTACGGACGCGGCCATCAGAAGGCTGTCGGAACAGCGGCAGAACCTTGTTTTTCTGCTATGGGGAAATTACGCCATGGCAAAAGAACCGCTCATCGACAGTTCTAAACACCTTATCCTGAAATCAGCACACCCCTCGCCATTTTCGGTGCATAGAGGTTTTTTTGGAAACCGGCACTTTTCAAAAACTAACAACTATCTGAAAGATCATGGGATTGGGGAGGTTGATTGGAGGGTTTAGGGTTTCGGGTTTTAAGTTTGTTGGGTTGTTTCTGGCTTTTTCCGCTTTGCTCATGGCTCTCTGCTCCCGAAGGCTTTCGGGATTGCGTTTTGAGTTTCAGGTTTCAAGTTGCGCTTGGCCTCCTTCACCCGACACCCGGCATCCGACACCTGCCGCTTCCCAGGTTTCAGGTTTAATAATACAAGTACCAAAATTTACGCTGTATTGTTGCTGGTTGTGGTAAATGGATATATTTGCCGGGAAATACAATTTAAAAATTTATTAATAATTAAAACGTAATTTATGAAAACGATGAAAAAATTTGGTTTTGTTTTACTGGTAATTTTGTTGGCCGGTTTTTATGCAACACCCGTTGTAGCACAAATTAAGGGAGATGATATTGTTGGTGTTTGGCTAAATGAAGACAAGGATGCCCACACAAAAATTGAAAATCGTGATGGGAAATACTATGGGAATATCATCTGGTTAAAAAACCCCAACGAAGATGATACCGGATTGCCTAAACTGGATGATGAAAATCCTGATGAAGACCTGCAGAAAAGACCTGTAATGGGGCTTGAGTTACTTACCGGCTTTGAATTTGACGGGGATGATGAATGGGAAGACGGCGACATTTACGATCCGAAAAGTGGCAAAACCTACAGTTGCTACATGGAGTTTACAGATGATACGAAAAACAAACTGAAAGTCCGTGGGTTCATAGGTATTTCATTACTTGGGCGCACTACTTACTGGACACGGGTGGAGTAATTACAACCTATTAATAAAGCATGTTTTTTCTTCCATAATTTTATAGGTTCCGTCGATGGTAAGCGGGACTAAAAAAGTGTTGGCCCCCATGGCAAATTTAAAACTACCTGGTTTAAATTTTCCAATTTTATTGCTGCGGCTCCTGGTACCTTCAGGGAAAATAACCATTGAATGTCCCCTCTGGATTTTATTAATGGCACGTTGAATGGTTTTTATGGAACTTCTTGCATTGGTACGATCTATCAAAACACAGCCCATAGCGCCCAACCAAATCTTCATAACAGGCATCCTTGCCAACTCCTTTTTTGCAACAAACCCTACTGTTTTTGGAATATAGCCAATTATCAGTGGTATATCCATAGTCCCCTGATGATTGCTTACCAGGCAGATGTTATTTGTTTTTGGTAAATTTTCGATGCCTATAATTTTTACCTTAATCCCGAAAGTAAAAAACAAATTCCTGGCATAAAGTTCCCCTAAACGATTAAGATAACGATCCGAAGATATCTTCTTGCCAAGTGAGAGCATGAACAATGCGGGGATCATGAACAGTAGTGAAATGATAACCGTTACAAATGTGTAAACAAAAAAAGGAATGTTCTTTATATTGATTTTCATTGGGTTTATGCTTATCAAAAAAAGTTAGGTTGCAAATATAAAGTATTCCCTGAGATTGTAGAATTGTGGAGGAATAGGGAAATGGAGTGATGGAGTGGTGGAGTGGTGGAGTGGTGGAGGGATGGAGGAATTGGAGTGGTGGAGTGTCTGTATGGATGACTGATTTTCAAAAGCGTTGCGAAGAAATTGGTGTTTTCTGGAAGACACTGAGAAGAGTCTGTCCATAAAGTAACTTTAAATTGAATTATGATTGAAGATTAACGATTTATGATTTCAGAAGTGTGTGAACGTCAGATAAATCAAAAATCATATATCGTTAATCATTAATCTGAAATCACAAACCGTTGACTTTAAAGATACCCCACCATCAATGCAGCAGCAATTTCAGAAGCACCGCTACCGCCAAGCTTTTCCTTTAAATCTTTGTAATCTTTAAAAATCTTTTGCCTGTTTTTCCCGTCCAGTATTTTGTCAAATTCCTGCTTCAACCGTGTGGTGTTCATTTCGTCCTGGATAAGCTCCTCCACAATTTTCCTGTCCATAATTAAATTGACCAATGAAATATATTTCACCTTCACAACCCGTTTGGCAATCTGGTACGAAAAATTACTTCCCTTGTAACAAACTACTTCCGGGACGTTCATCAGGGCAGTTTCAAGGGTGGCGGTACCTGAGGTTACCAGGGCGGCATGGGCAATAACCAAAAGGCCATGTGTGCCATCAAAAACCAGTTTTACGTCCACATCCCCAATAATGGTTTTGTAAAAACTTTTAGGGATTGAAGGCGCACCTGCAACAACAAATTGAAATTGCGGATAACCGGGGACGATGGAAACCATTACCTGGAGCATCTTACCGATCTCCTGTTTACGGCTGCCGGGCAATAGGGCAATCACCGGTCTTTGGCCGAGGTTGTTGGTTTTACGAAATATTTCGGGATTGCCCTGTTTTTTTTGTTGGGCCTTCAATGCGTCCAATAGCGGATGCCCCACAAAATCAGCATCAATGCCATATTTTTTATAGAACCCTTTTTCAAATGGCAGGATCACAAACATCCTGTCCACATATTTTTTAATCTTTTTTACCCTGTTTTTTTTCCAGGCCCAGACCTGCGGCGAGATATAATAAAACACTTTTAGCCCCTGCTGATGGGCAAATTTCGCCATCCTCAGGTTAAAGCCTGGGTAATCGACCAAAATAACCACATCGGGCCGGTAGCCCAGGATGTCCTTTTTACAAAAACGAAGGTTAGAAAAGATGGCACGGATATTTGCAAGCACTTCGGCAAAGCCCATGAAGGCAAGATCGCGGTAATGCCGCACCAGCTTTGCCCCCTGGCCTTCCATCAAATCGCCGCCCCAGCAGCGGAAATCTGCCTGGCCATCCAGCTTTTTCAACCCTGCCATCAGGTTGGATGCATGAAGGTCGCCCGAAGCCTCGCCGGCAATGATGTAGTATTTCATAGGCAAAAGTTAGTGGTAAATAAAATAAACGATGACATATAAAAAGGTGACCACAAGTACGCTCTTTCCGGTTTTTACCATCTTAAAATTAACTAAGTAAACCCGTAAATACATCACATTG
>NIVA01000034.1 GCA_002254335.1 Bacteroidetes bacterium 4572_114
CCAGGTTAAATTCAAGTTTGTCGGCAATCCGTTTCGAGATTAGGATATCGTTTGTCCGTTTTTCAGGATCAATTGTTATCAGATCGCCCTCCACGATGTTCTTCGCAAAAAACGACCGGTCAAAGTCACTCCATATACCTTTCATTACAATGCCTTGTATCTGGTCTTCCGATTTTACCAGTCCCGATTTGGTGGCAAATACCTGGATATGCCTGATGCCGGTTGAATCGGCAAGTGAAGGATAAAACGGCTGCTGCATATCCACGGGGCTTGATTCGAAGGATTTGTTGAGATCGAAGCTGGTGATTTTAATATGTGAACCGAACCCGATTACCTTTTGAGAAATGGCATCTTTAAAACCGGTAGTAATGGCAAGCGACAGTATCATCACGGCCAGCCCAAGCGAAATGCTGATAATGGAAATCCTGACAATGGGCCGCGAAAAATTGTTCTTGTCTTTGGATAAGATGCCCCGTGCTATGAAAAGTTCAAAGTTCAAAGTAAAAAGTGTAAAGTTTCAGGTTTCAAGTTTCCCTCCTTCGCTTCGCTTCGGCGGGCAGGCAGGTTTCAAGTTTGTTGCAAAAGTAACTAAAATGATTTTTGGATGTTTAACATGAAAAGTAGGATGTACAACAAATTGGAAACTTTTGTTTCAATGTCTCTGATTTATGAATCCTCTACGAGGATTATAAAATCTATCTTATTGTGTTTTATTACAATTATGAAACCTCTACGAGGTATCTGCCATTCCGCAATAACTTGCTTTTAATGTCCGTGGGATATTCATAATTGTAAAAAATCTATAGCACATGTATCCCTACAACCTCGTAGAGGTTGCATAATACAGTGTTGAAAATTCTCTATTTTATTGAGCTAACATTCGTTTGTGCAATTTGTTGTACACCCGAAAAGGGGGACGAATCAATAATTTCTGGTAACACAAAACACATATATAAAGGTAGCGAAATCAAATTGTAATTAAGTTCTTCTGTTGAATTGCCTATTCTTACTTTAGTTGAAAAATTCCCATAATTTGGCATATCAAGATTAAAACGAATACCTGTATGAAACTTTTTTTCTAACAGATAAACATGCAATGATTTGAGGGAGCCTGTTTTTCCAGCTTTTACTTCTATCGGATAAATTTTGTTATTATGCTGAAAGATATAATCGACTTCCGCATTAGAGTTTTTCTTTTCCCTTATCCAATAAAAAAGCTGCGGATCGATATAGGTTTTTTCAGCAGTAAGCAACTCCTGTCCGATAAATTGCTCGGCCAAAGCACCCTCATTCATTGTAATAAGTTTCTGGATATTTATAAGTTGGATTTTACCAATTGTGTTTACAAGTCCAATATCAAAAAACAGGGGTTTGAAAATATCATCTTTATTATGATTTGACAGGGGGACCCCACCCGCGTTTGAATATCGGATTAAATGAATTATCCGGGACAATTCAAGTTTGTGAAAAGCCTCTTTCAAATTGAGTGAACGTATCTCTTTGCTTATATTTGAATATTTAACCTTATTGCCTACATTTTTCGCACTGTAAAGCATTACCAACTCAAGATATTCTTGTTGTTTTCGGGTTCCGTATTTTGCAAAGTCGTATTTTAACGATGTTATTATTTCGTTGTGTATGCGTGACGTTTCATTAAGTTTACCATCTGAAATATAATACTTAACAGCTTCCGGCATTCCCCCAACAAAAAAATATATCCGCAAATATTCAATCAATTTACGATGCAATAATTCACTAAAGGCTTCTCCAGGCTTATATGCTTCAAGATAACTGATTAACTTGCGCCCCCCCGAAACTATTAGAAATTCTTTAAAGCTCATCGGGTACATATAAAGAAATTCTATCCTGCCCACCGGCATCGAATATTTCATTTCGCTTAATGTATGATCAAGAAGGGAGCCAGCTGCTATTACGTGTAGCTCAGGCATCTCCTCGTAAAAATAGCGCAGTAAGGCAATAGCTTCCGGGCAGGACTGTATCTCATCAATGAACAACAAAGTTTTTCCCGGAATTATTTCAATATCAAAATAAAGGCCCAATTCTGTAATCAATGATTTAATGCTATTTGTTGATGTTAATAATGGGCAAATATCCTTTTGTAATTCAAGATTAATTTTCAGAAAATTAGTAAAATGATTCCTGGCAAATTCTTCAACTGTGTAGGTTTTGCCAACCTGTCGTGCCCCGCGAAAAAGGATCGGTTTTCTTTTTGCCCGGTTTTTCCAGTCAACAAGTGAATGTGTTATTTCTCTTTCCATCTTGAATAATTTTACATAAAATGCTAAAAGACTATTGTGTTTTAACGAATAATATGCTAAAAGACTATTGTGTTTTAGCATATGATCTGTTAAAAGACTATTGTGTTTCGACAAAAGTAAATAAACAAACGAAAAATCCAAATATTAAATACTTTTACAAACTGAATTAATTATGAAAATGATGACAAAAGATATGAAGATTATAATTTTTATTATTGCCGGTTTTATATCGATAGTGTCCTGTGCCCGGAGTGGGCAGGAGGTCATGGTTGGCGCCGATCAGACCGAACTCTATTTTCCGTTGTTAAAAGGGAAACGGATTGCCGTTGTTGCAAATCATACATCCCTTATCCAGGGTGCACATCTGGTGGATAGCCTGGTTAGTGCAGGTGTTGATGTTGTGAAAATTTTCAGTCCCGAGCATGGCTTCAGGGGCAAGGCCGGTGCAGGTCAACTCATCGATGACAAGATAGACCTTGTTACCGGTTTGCCGGTAATTTCACTTTATGGAAAACATAAAAAGCCGACCACCGAAGATTTACAAGATATCGACCTGGTAATTTTTGATATCCAGGATGTGGGGGCCAGGTTTTATACCTACATCTCCACAATGACTTATGTGATGGAGGCATGTGCCGAAAATGATATTCCCGTCATGGTTTTAGACAGGCCAAACCCAAATGGTTTTTATGTGGATGGCCCAATTTTGGACACAGGGTTCAGTTCGTTTGTAGGTATGCACCCCGTTCCAATTGTGCACGGGATGACGGTGGGGGAATATGCAAAAATGGTTAATGGCGAACGTTGGCTAAAAGATAGCATCCAATGCGAATTGAAGGTGATACCTGTAAAAAACTATGCCCACAGTGATTTTTATGACCTGCCTGTACAGCCATCCCCCAACCTGCCAAACAGATACGCTGTTTATCTTTACCCATCGATATGTTTGTTTGAGGGGACTGTTGTTAGTGTGGGCCGCGGTACCGATTATCCTTTTCAGGTGATTGGCCATCCTGATTTTCTTTTGGGAAGCTACATATTTGTCCCGCGTTCGATACCGGGCGTTGCCACCAATCCCAAACACGAAGGGGTTTACTGCAATGGTCAAAACCTGATTGGTTACGCCAGGGAAATGAAAGACAACCCGGCACAATTGAACCTGCACTGGTTGATTAATTATTATGGCGCACTGAAAGATACGACAGATACGACCGATTTTTTTACCAAATATTTTAGTCTGTTGGCGGGAACAGATCAGCTGCAAAAACAAATTGAGGACGGTTGGACAGAAGAGCAAATCCGCGAAAGCTGGCAGCCCGGGTTGGATGAGTTTAAGCAAATCAGGGAGAAATATCTTTTGTACCCTGACTTTGATTGATAGAATAAAGAAGATGGGGTGTAAAGTATTAAGTGCAAGGGGTATAGGGGGAATTGGAGTCATATTGAATTATGGTGTCTTAATTTTTCCAATTTAATCAACTCTGACAGGTTCTGCGAACTCTGTCAGTTTGGACGAGATCTGTCAGAGTGCTCGCACCTGACAGAGTCGATTTGATCAACTAATATTGATAGTGAAAAAAATTGAAAAATTCTTCCTAACAATAATTATAACAAACAAGGATGGGAACAGTGAACACAGGGTCGAAAACATTTTCCATTGAAACACTCCACCGTTTCACACCTGAACTAGTTTTAGTAGTTTATGTAATCCTCTTTTTCTCCATCAAACAGCCTTACCAGGATTACGACCGGGTGATAAGCAGCGATGGCAAAGCCTATTATGCCTACCTCACAGCCATTTTTATCTACCATGACCTTGAATATAATTTTGTTGAAAGCTACGAGGAAAAATACTATCCCGAAGATCGGTCTCAATTTAAAGAGTTTCGTTTTAAGTTCAGGGAAGAAACAGTACATAAAGGCTTCCCCGGAATGGCCTTTTTGTTGCTTCCGTTCTTTTTGCTGGCACATTTCTTAGCTTTGATATTTGGTTTTGCCCCAGATGGCTATTCTCTGATTTACCAATATACAATGGGTATCGGTGCGCTTTTCTATTTTTGGCTAGGGCTGAAGTTGGTTAAAAATCTGTTGACCGGTTTCTCATTTTCTAAAGCAAACATTACTGCCATTTTGATTTTATTGGCCTTCGGTACAAACATGATCTATTACACCATCAACGAGGGCATGATGACCCACGTTTACAGTTTTATGCTCATTGCCTTGTTTATGTTGTCGGTAAGGAAATCGTTTACTGAGAGTGGGTTTCTATGGTTATTTCTGTCTGCACTGGTTTTTGGTTTGATCGTCTCGGTACGACCAACCAATGCGCTGGTGATTTTGGTAGTGCCCTTCCTGGCTGATAAACCTGCCAGGCTAACCGGGTTGGTTAAAAAAGTTTTTTCTATTTGGAAGGTCCCCCCGGCACTCACACTAATTTTTTTGCTTTTTCCGTTTGCGGTCATGCTGTTATGGAAATTGCAAACCGGATACTGGCTGGTGTATTCCTATGGTGATGAAGGTTTTGATTTTCTGAACCCCCATTTTTTCCAGATTTTATTCAGTTTCAACAAGGGCTGGTTTGTTTATACCCCATTGGCGTTTGTTTCACTGGTAGGATTGATAAACCTTTACCGGCAAAGTAAATCCCGGTTTTTGTGGTTTGCCTTTTTCCTGATTATGTTCACCTATGTGGCTTCTTCATGGTGGGCATGGCATTATACTTCCAATTTCGGGCAGCGTGTTTTTATTGATATTTATGCCCTAATTGCCATTTTGTTGGGATATTTGTTAAACATGATTTCTGGATCAAGGATGTTGAAAAGCCTGGTTTCAGGTCTGCTTGTCCTTCTTCTTTGTATTAACTGTTTGCAATATTATCAGCATTATAAGTATGTATATCCTCCCGGCACCATTGATGCTGCAATATATAGCGATTCCTTTTTTAGGCTTGTCCCTGCCCCACGGGCTAATTTCCCTGATGATTTAGTTGAAAACAGGGAGGTTATTTACAACGATTTTGAAAAAGATTACGGTTGGCTGAATTATGCATCGGTAACCGATACCCTGGCATATGAAGGTGGGTTTTCGTCACGGGCAGGCTATGTTAATGAGTACAGCATTGGGTTGTATAAGTCCCTGTCAGGTTTATTGACAACCGGATATGGCTGGGTAAAAGTTGGGTTTTGGATGTATTCGGATGAAAAATATACCGATGCAACGATGGTGATTGATTTTGAATCGGAAGGAAAAAGCATTTTTTACAAACCATTTTATTTAAAGGGTTTTAACATCCAAAGCAAATGGGTTTATCTTGAATTTGCCGCACAAGTCCCCAAACTTAAAACCACAGAAGATATGCTACGGGTTTACTTTTTCCTTCAACCCGGCGATGAGTTGTTTTTGATAGATAACCTGAAGGTTGAGGTTATTTCTTTGAAGGAGGATTTTGAATTCTATTGATGTGAAACTTGAAACCTGCCTGTCCGCCGAAACGAAGCGAAGGAGGGAAACCTGAAACCCGAAACCTGCCCCCCCCTCAACCATTCATCGTCCCTATCCGTTTCCCGTCAAAAGTGAAGTACTCCCGCATCTGGCATACCGTGAGGCACGAATGGATTGGCAACACGCCGATGAAATCCCCGATCTTAACTTTTTCAAAAAACCCAATCTCTGTTTTTATAATTCCATGTTCTTGCGAAAGGGATTTAACATAAGTGCCCGGCATTACATCCGACCATCCATCTTTATTCAACATGACAATTTTTCCATAAATTGGGTTTCCATCCTTACCGGTAATGAAGTCCTTCGAAAGATGAATGGCCCCACCATAAATTACAATTTCCATCCTTTCGGGATGTTTTGCAACAACCGGGCAGGCAAGTGCCACGGCAATATCACCGTAGGTGCACGATCCCAATTCCGCCTGCATCACATCATAAAACACAAAATTGCCGGGCCTGATTTCGTCGATGCCCTCAAAGTTTTCCACCACGCTCATAGCAGGGGTGTCGCCCAGGGACAGTTCAGGGTTAATTCTATGTCCCCATAAAAACGCTTTCAACCGGCCCAGTTCTATTTGACTGTTTTGATGGATGTTAATTATATCTTCCGTTGATGAAGCATTATAAGTATTTCCGTTATGCACCAATAAACCCTTGAACTGCATGATGGGGTAGCCCTGGACTTCACGAATAAGGTTGAAGATACTTTGGTGATCATCTACCGGGACACCTGTGCGGTGATAGCCCGAATCTATTTTCAGGTAAATGCCCGTTTTATATTTTAATTTGTCTGCCAGAAATTCAACTGCCTCTTTATTTTCAACCAGCAGGTTTAGGTTAATTTGATTGGCAAGTTGGTTGATATCATCAATTTCGGCAATGTTTACCGGAAAAGCAATCGTAATGTCTTGCCAGCCATCAGACACAAAGTTTCCGGCCATTGTAACCGATGAAACCGTAATGGCCGAAACGCCGGCTTCCTTAAACCATCTGCCCACTGCGGCCGATTGATGTGTCTTAAAATGTGGCCTGGGCCGCACTTCGCTTTTGTCGGCTTTGGCTTTCATCCTTTGGATATTCCTGATGCATTTTTCTTTGTCGAGGAGCAGGGTTGGTTTCTTTAGTTTCATAGTGTTCAAATTTCAGCAAAGGTAAAAAGAAGTAATTTTGGAAATAAAAAAAACATGAAATATCCAACAAATATCCTGATGGTCATAATAATGATTTTTGTTTTTGGTTGTCAACCTGAGGCCGGGGAGCAGATCACTGAAAAGATTATTTACGAAGTTGGGATTAATAATACTGATACCAAAACCGATTGGTGGAAAAATAACCTGCCAGGGCCGGCAAGGGATAATTTGGTGAAATGGATGATGGAGGGTGTTAAATCAGGTGAGATAGTTGCGTGTAACGAAGATGGTGATCCCCTAAGCCCGGAGGAAGCAGCAAACATCGGTAGGGAAACAGTGAACATGACTTTCCAACGGGCCGAACCACCTTACGATACTTTCGATACCATTGTAAGCAGCGAACTGGATTATCGGGATATAACCAGGATAAGGTTTATGGAGGAATGGTATTACGATACGGAAAATAAACTGATCAGTAAAAAAGTGACCGGCATGGCACCTGTAATCGAAAACTATGGCCCCGATGGAAAGCTCAGGGGATATGAGGCACTGTTTTGGGTTTTTGATGAGGATTGAAAGGGAGTGGGGGAAGATTGTGAAATTAGACGTTGAGCGAAGGGCCTGTCCCGCCCATGTGGGGAAATCCCGACACTGCGGGGTTTAATGACACAAATTATACTGCTTCCAAATCCATTATCTTCAATCTCACTTTTTTATTTTTTAATCCTCCAAGTGTCAAGTTTATATGATTAGTTACCTCTTCTTTCAAAAATGGAGGGATCAAATCTTTAAATTCTATTCCAAATAGTCTATGAAGGACAACTATATCATCTCTGGAAAAAGGGCGTACGCCATTCATCAATTCTGACATATAATTTGGTCGGTGCCCCAATAATTTTGCTAAATCCTGTTGCGAAATTCCAATCTCTCTTAACTCTCCTTTTATCAAATTTTTTCGTTTCTCGATGAATTTACTCTCTGAGCTAACAATTTTTTCCGCAACATCACTTTCCGTAACCTGCTCATCAGTTATTCCTAATTCGTCATCCCAATGATTTTTTTCATACTGAGTGATTAAAAATTTTAAATGTTGACGAACTGGCTCTAATGAGTTATCATCTTTCACCATCCATCTTAATTTTCCATAAATAGAAGTAGCTCTTTCAAACTCCAATTCACTGTTAAGTCCATTCAATTTCAATATATTATCTATTTCCAATCTATCCATTTTCAGATTATTTAATTTTTCCGTGATTTCTTAACCATGTTTCTATTGTTCTCTTATTTCCTTTGAAAGTACTATCATAATCTGCATGATCCCCAACCCAAATGATTTCAGCTTCATGCTCATTAAATGCAATTAAAATCATCACCCTGTGAATGTAAATGTCAAAAAAGAAGAAATTATCACTATGAACTCTATCTGCATCGGGTCGTGATTCAATTACTTCCAATTTATTCTTCCATTCAGAACTCTCAATATCCCCTATCAATTTATCAATTGCTTTTGAAAGTTTCACATTTCCTTGATTCTTACGTTTTAGCTTTAACAATCTGTCTTTACGTATTAAATCCAATTTTGCTTTTTTTTTGCAAAGATATAGCATCATTCCAATTTAAATGGAACAATTTATTTTTTTTTACTGAATATTATTATTTCGGTGTGAGGTTTCTCCATCAGCATTGCCCTTAACATTCATAGTGGTAATCCTTATTTTCTTTAGACCCTTTTCAAAAGTACATCCAAATTAATCCATTTATCAAAAGGCATGGGATATTGATCAAAAAGCCAACTGGTTATTAAATAAGGCTACCCATATAACATTGGACACAACTAATTATCGACTCATTATAAATTCGCGCATTAGCGGCAATATTTTTTTTAGTTTGTCCATCTTTACGCGGGTAGCCTTAAATAATGACAAGACACCCCAGCAAAACAAACCCATCCCGCCCAACCATCAACCCATCATCACCATCCACAAAATCAAACCACACCCATCCGGGGATATTCGTCCGTATTTATAAATATTCCCTACCTTTGTCCGAAATTATTAAAATACACTAAAACATACCCCATCATGAAAAATCCATTCTTTTTGCTTCTTGCATTGTTCATTGCTTCAATTACATTTGCCCAGGAAAACCTGGAATACCAAAAGCCCCCCGAAGCCATCCTTGAACTTGTTGACACACCGTTGGCCCCGGCAGTTTTGATTGACAACAAAGGCGAAAATATCGTTTTGCTTTACAGGGATGCTTATAAATCCATCGCTGAATTATCAGAAAAAGAGATGCGCCTCGGCGGGTTGCGCATCAACCCCAAAACCAATATCGGGAGCCGCGTAACTTATTACAATAATTTCAAGGTAAAGCAGGCCTCCGAAAAAGATGCCCGCCAGGTTACAGGTTTGCCCGAAAACGGCAGATATTCCAACTTCAGATGGTCGCCAAACCAGCAATTGATGGCCTTTACAAATACAACTGCCACAGGTGTGGGGTTATGGGTATTGGATATCCAAAATGCATCTGCAAAAAAATTGACCGGCGATAATTTGAACGCCAACATTGGGAACCCCCTGGTTTGGTTTAAGGACAACTCTGCTTTGTTGGTTAAAATGCTACCTGCCGGACGCAAGGATTTGATAGATAGCGAGGAGGCAGTCCCCACCGGCCCAACGGTTTCGGAAAGTTCGGGCGAGAAGGCACAAAACCGCACCTACCAGGATCTGCTGAAAAACCCCAACGATGAATTTAATTTCCAACAACTGGCCCTTTCCGAAATATATAAGGTTGATTTAAGTGGTTCATCGGCCAAATGGTTGCCTGCTGCAATGTACCGGTCAGTTTCATTTTCGCCCGATGGGAATTATATAATGGTGCGTACAACCCATAAACCATTTTCATACCTGGTACCTTATTATCGTTTTCCTTCACAAACCAATATTTATGACCCATCAGGAAAGCTGGTGAAAAAAGTTATTGACGACCCGTTGATCGAAGTTTTGCCAAAAGGTTTTATGTCGGTAAAGAAGGGCAAGCGCGATATGGGCTGGCGGTCAGACAAACCGGCAACATTAGTTTGGGTTGAAGCCCTGGATGAAGGAGACCCGGAAAAAACAGTTGAGTACCGCGATGAAGTTTTTGAACTCGAAGCACCCTTTAATCGCAATCCAAAGACACTGTTAAAAACCATCAACAGGTATTACGATGTTGAATGGGGCAACGATGATATTGCCATTGCCCACGATTATTGGTGGAACACACGTAACACAAAATCATATCTGTTCAATCCATCGGATGCTGCGCAGGCCCCGTACCAATCTACCTATACAGACAAATTGGAGAGGATAATCTCGGCCATTGACATGAAAAAAGGCAAGGTACTGGTGCGCATCGAATCGCCCGGTGATTACCCCAACTACTATTTCAGGAATATTGATAAAAAGAAGGATGCCCTCACACCAATCACCTCGTTCGATAATCCGTTTAAAAGCCTGCAGGATGTGCACAAGGAGGTAATAACCTACCATCGTGAAGATGGTTTGGAGCTTTCGGGGACGTTGTACCTGCCGGTGGGCTACGATATGGACAAGAAAGAAAGAATGCCGATGATACTGTGGGCCTATCCCCAGGAATTTAAAGACAAGGCCAGTGCCTCACAAAACACTTCAAACCCCAACAGCTTTACCTACCCCTATTACGGATCGGCAATTTATTGGCTGACGCAGGGTTATGTTGTGCTCGACGATGCTGCATTCCCTATTGTTGGCGAAGGCGACAATGAGCCAAACGACACATTCAGGGAACAACTTGTGGCCAACGGCAAGGCCGCCATCGATGCTGTGGACAAGCTGGGATATATCGACCCCGACAAGGTTGCCGTCGGAGGCCACTCCTACGGGGCTTTTATGGTGGCCAACCTGTTGTCACATTCCAATTTGTTTGCCGCCGGGATTGCCCGGAGCGGTGCTTATAACCGTACGCTCACACCATTTGGTTTCCAAAGCGAGGAGCGCAATTACTGGGAAGCGCCCGAAGTTTATTACAACATGTCGCCATTTATGCACGCAGATAAAATGAAAACACCGCTGCTCCTTATCCACGGGGAAGCCGATAACAACTCGGGGACCTATCCCCTGCAAAGCGAGCGTTATTTTAATGCGTTGAAAGGCCTGGGCACCACAGCCCGCTTGGTGATGCTTCCAAAAGAAAGCCACGGCTACCGGGCAAAGGAAAGCATCCTGCACCTTTTGTGGGAGCAAGACCAATGGCTGGACAAATATGTAAAAAACAGGGGGCTGGATGAAGAAGAAAAATAGCTGAAACAGAAATTGCAGAAGCGACAACTTAACCTACATTATTCATAAAATCTCTCGCAAAGGCACTAAGGCGCAAAGAATAAAAAAATTAACAAACTATGCTCAGAAAATTCAATATTTACGAGTTTATACAATTCAATTATTATTTTTCTCCTTTTCAAGACTTTGCGCCTCTGCGTCTTTGCGCGATGAATTATTCAGGTTAGAAAATCCTTAAAAAAAAAAGGAAAGGGATGGAAAACCCTGGTTGGGTTCAGTGCCAGGGCCGCCATCCCTTCCACAGAAACAGTCTTCATTCGGCACTCGGCAGTTTTCACAATCGGAACATGAACCTGAAACTTGAAACCAAAAAGTAAAGACGCACGGCCGTGCGTCTCTACCCAGCCCCACAAACCCGAAACCCGAAACCCGAAACCCGAAACCTGAAAACCCATCAAATTTAAAAATCTCCCCTACCTTGTAACTTTCCCCCTCCCCATAGCGTCAAACCCTTGAATTAATAACAAAAAATAAAAACAGTTGATATGAAAACAATTTTTGCATTTATTACATTGGCTTTGCTTCTTGGGGCATCGGCCTTTACAGGAAAAATAATGGCACAACAGGATCAGGGTTTTATCTACGGAGAGGTGGTCACAGTGGACGATGAGGTTTACACCGGCCTTATACGCTGGGGAAAAGAGGAAATTTATTGGTTTGATATGTTTAATTCGACCAAAGTTAGCAACAAAAACCTGAAGTACCTCACAAGTAAAGAGATGGACATGCTGGATGAAAATACCAAAAACTGGTTTGAAAAATTGGCCGATGGTGTGCTGGAAATCAACATCGATGGTGATGGCCACACCCATACTTTTGCCTGTTTTTTCGGCAATATCAAAAGCCTGAAGATTGTGGGCAGGGACAAGGTGAAATTGATATTAAAGAATGGCGACGAACTTAAACTGGCCGGTGGTTCCAACGATATAGGCGCAAGCATTGCCGTGTTGGACAAAGAGATAGGGTTGATAAAGCTCGACTGGGACAGGGTAGTCCGGGTAAATTTCATGGCTGCCCCCAACAACCTTAAAGAAACAATGGGAGGGCCGCTACACGGTGACGTATATACCAGTGAAGGCAAGTTCAACGGGTTCATCCAATGGGACCACGATGAAAGGATTTCGACCGATGTGCTGGATGGCGACAGTAAGAATGGTGATGTGTCCATCGGGTTTGGAAACATAAAGGCAATCGTCAAAAATGGCAGGGGGTGCGATGTTGTGCTTCATTCGGGAAGGGAAATGTTTTTAGATGGCTCCAATGATGTCAACAGTGGAAACCGCGGGGTGATAGTAAATATGCCGGGTTTAGGAAGGGTGGACATTTCGTGGACAGACTTCGAGAAAGTGCTTTTCGATACGGATGTTAAAACAAGCGGCCCCGGATATGATGAATATCTTACACCTCAAAAACTTGCCGGCACAGTTACTACCGAAGGTGGTGAAGCGATTTCAGGTGCCATAATTTACGATCTGGATGAAGAATATGACATTGAGATTTTGCAGGGAAATACCGGCAACATCGAATACTTAATCCCCTTCAGGAACATTAAAACCATTATTCCGAAAAATTATAAATATACCCGCGTAATCTTAACCGGTGGTAATGAATTAATTTTATCTGGCAGCCACGATGTTACTGAAGATAATAATGGGGCGTTAATTTTTGAGAACGCTTCGGAGCACAGGTATATCCCGTGGAAGGAGATTGGGGAAATTTCTTTTAAATAAAATTTGTCCATAAAGTAATCAAAAATTTGATTAACGATCCATACGGACAAGTTTGAAGATTAACGATTTTTGATGTATGAATTATGTGACCGTTATGCACGTCTAAAATTTAAAATCGTTAATCGTTAATCGTTAATCTGAAATCAAAAAAAATATGAAAATTATGGACAGACTTTAAATAAGACCAACTGGTCACTTTCAGCTTTTTATTATTCTTTGTTCCTGGCAGGTCTTAACCTTTGATCTGCCAGGTTTTTTGTTTGAAATTTAAAAATTTGATGATTTGGAAATTTGGAAATTGTATTAGGCATAAAATGCCTTAACCATAAAAGGCATATAAGGACATATAAGTAAAATTTGCTGCCCACATAAAGTTAAAAATCATGAAATAAAAAATCATAGTCATTCGTGCATCCATCCATACGGACTTGCTTCGCTTCGTACGGACCCGGACGGGCTTACTACATGGCGCAAGTTTCGTGGCTATTATTATTATATTTGACCAGAATTATATGAGTGGCCGAAAATCGTGTTTTCCTTTTAATTCTCCTTTATGCCTTTTATGGTTTGGCTTTGATTCTCTTTTATAGTTTGGTTTTCATGTTTTTGTTACTCTACAACCGCTGAAGCATAGCTATTCGAGTAGGCCGTAAAAGCACCAAACCCTCCCTTGTCGATGTTTCCTTTAACATTTGCCGGTGGCCCGCTAAAAAGTGGGGTCGAAAAATTTACCTCCTCCTGCACATCCAAAAGAAAATCGGTATATTCTTTTGTTATCCTCGAAACACGCAAGGTCACCGTATCGCCGGGCCTGAGTTTTTGATGATCGTAGGCCTGGTTTAAAAATGCCACTCCAATACCATTAGTGAAATTGCCGTTGTACATCAGGTCGTCAACCACGAAAACTTCGGTGATGGTATCGTTGCAGGGCTCACCATTCCGGTAAACATAAAACATATAAAAATCGGTTGTCGGGGGGTCCCAAACATAGCACTTTACTTCCCAGTATCCTTCATCGCCCCAATCCTCATGAAATTCGAGCACAATCGAATCGACCTGGTTTATTGGGTAAATAGTTGAAGTTGCGTGATATTCCATTTCACCGCCAATCTGTTCATCTAACAATATTTTCATTTCATATTCCCTGCCTGTCGTCCCATACACATTTGATTCGGTAAAATACCTGCCCGAATTTGCAGGTTTTTCGGTAAGCTGATACTCTTCCTCATCATTAAAAATAAATACTTCAGCATTTGTAACGGGGGTTGGTGGCTGGTTTTCGAAATAATCGGCTGTTTTTGTGAGAGTAATCAAATGGGCGGTAGTATCTGTAGATATGGCACCCTCAACAACTATGCGGGCATATTCCTGCTGATCCAGGTCTATGTCGATCCTTTCGGTACACGAATAAGCCATCATGGCGATGGTCAATAATAAGCTAAGGTTCCTGAATATATTTTTCATTTAAAATTTGATTTAAAATTTGATTTAAAATTTAAAATTATAGGATATACTTGGGATAATTGAAAACAGATATGTCATCTCGGCATAAGTTTGGAAGGGGTCGTCTGGTTCCGGGACGAAGTTGATGGCCCAGGCATTTTTACGTGCATAAGCGTTATAAACCGACAGGTTCCATTCGCCATACCATTTGCGGTTTGGCATTTCTTTTGGTTTGAGGGTAATCGAAACATCCAGGCGGTGATAATCGGGCATACGGTAATCGTTGCGGTCTGAATAGATCGGTACAATTGTGTTGCCCCAAACTGCCCGTCCGGTGGGGAAGGTAACAGGAAGCCCGGTTGAATAAACCCAGTTTGCGCCAAACATGATCCGTTTGCTCAATTTATAATTAACGACGATTGAAATGTCGTTGGGCTTGTCGTATGGTGCCGGATAGGGGTTGCCATCGTTTATTTCCTTTATATCCCGTTCAGCTTTCGACAGGGTATAACTGACCCATCCCGTAATGTTGCCCTTTACTTTTCTTACCATAAATTCTATTCCATAAGCCTGTGCCTTGCCAAACCTAAGCTCACCCTCAAGTTCTTTGTTGAGCAATAGCTGCGCATGGTCTTTAAAGTCGATGGCATTTTGCATATATTTGTAATAAGTTTCCACTGATGCCTCGTAGGTATTGTCCTTGAAATTCCTGAAATAGCCTACTGCCACCTGGTCGGATATCTGTGGC
>NIVA01000222.1 GCA_002254335.1 Bacteroidetes bacterium 4572_114
CGATTCTTTAAGTGATTAAAAAAATATTAAGATTTGGTCTTTTCTTTAATAAATTCTATAGCCCGCCGGGCATAGAAACGAGTTTCAAAATCTTCATCATCCAGTACCTTTTGCAATGGTTCGATGGCCTCCGGTGGCTTCAATTCCAGTATAAGAAATACAGCTTTTCGCCTTAACCGGTAATTGGAATCAGAGAGTGTTTCGAACACATAAGGTAAAGCACGTTCCGCATCAATATCCCGGTAATTGGAATCAGAGAGTGTTTCGAACACATAAGGTAAAGCACGTTCCGCATCAATATCAACAAGTGCCTGTAACGCTGAGTTCTTGTTGTACCATTCCGGATTGTTTAACCCCTCAACTAAATATGGCCATGCTTTTTCAACTTTAAATCTGCCTAACAGGCCAAAATACTGTGGCCTTGCCTGCACGGAGGATGCTTTTGCTATCTCGAATATTGGATTTGCCGCCCGCTTGTCGCCAATTTCAGCCAGGGCATTAGCCGAAGAATTTCTTACCCGCCAATTATCATCATTCAATGCCCTTATCAGGGGCCAAACAGCCACTGTATCTTTTATCCTGCCAAGTTGGTTTGCTGCAAATTCCCTTTTTACCGGATCTTTATCTGCGAGGTAGTTCAATAACGGATCAACAGCATCATTTCCAAGTTTGCCCAACTTACCAAAATGCCTTGACAGCACCCTTCGTTCATGTGTATTTTGGATTTCGAGTGTGATGGAATCTATCACGGTTCCGGGATTATTCAGAGCAGTAGATGCTGTGGAATGGTTGTACCCAAAATCAACCCAAATTAGTGATACAGCCATAAGTATGATTGTGTATAATAGTGTTACACCTGCTACCTGTTTTCTGTTTTGCGGAAACCGGTTCCTGGTTACAAGTTTCACGGGCACTTTAATAATTGATTTTAGCCATTTTGGTACTGGAAAAAGGAATGGGGTTTTTGAGCGGTATTCATCATAATCTTCGCCATACTTATCTTTCATCGATAATTCCTCGAGCATGCAAATTGCGATGATGATCATTGTCATGATCAGCCATGGGAAACTTGTGCCAATGCCCCAAGATTTTTTCATGTTGTTTTCCGTTATCGAGAAGAGCATCAATCCGTAGCTCCAGATAATCCAGCCAAGGTACTGTGGATGACGGGAGATTTTGTATATCCGGCTTTTTGCCATGCCTGTCCCGCCAAACCTGCTCTGCAGCCAGACAAACACACCCCAGACAAACAGGAAGGCACCGACCGACATGAACAGCCAGCAAGTGAAATCGTAGGCATACCAGTTAAACAATTCGAAAAACCACATCATGACCCAATAAGGAACATAGATTACCATTCCAAGGTCGAGAACAGGAAATCCTGACTCGATAAAAGGGAGCCAGCCGGTGCGGAGAATTCCAAGACCCGAAAGAAAAAACATACTCAGAGCAAACTGTCCAAAAACCGGTAGAAAAATCACAAATGCGCCGGCCAAGGCCCAACTGCTTTTGCGGGTAATAAACCCCATAATTATAAAAACAATAACAAGAAACAGGCTTCCATACCCAATCCACCTCAAGTGAAGCGCCCTGATAAAAACATCTGATTTGTAAGCTGCATCCTCACCTGCCCCCTGGTCAAAGCCCGGGAAGCCAACATTTTCGTGCAGAAGTGCATCTATCCACCTTGGTAATTCAATGAAAGCAAACATCAGGGCTATTGAGAAAATGATTGCCCCAATAAACAATAAGATGTCTTTCATATTTATTCGAAGTTTCTTCACTTTACTTATATTTATTTCTCATCCTTTCAGTATAGTCAGCAAACCGCCCGGCATAAACTTCAGGTGTAACACCATTATCGATAAGTCCGTAAAATCTTTCCTTAAACAGCCATCCGGCCCGTTCGAGGTTGTGATTGTAGTTAAGGTCATAGGAATAATCTTCAAAGCGGGAGGATACATCGCCCGAAATGTCTGTCAGGTGCATATTCAGCATTTTTGTCGGGGTTCCTGCGGTAAAGTCGCACTTATCAATTGCAAAATATTTGAGCTGACGGTTTTTATTGGTGTAATAATAAACAATCCTATTTGATACATCTACCAGTATTCCCCATTTGTTCCATCCGCTGATCTTGATCTCATCCAAAATCTCAAATGCATATTCTTTCGGTGGATCATCCTTTTCAGGGGCATATTCAGTAATCATTTTACTTGCTCGCACAAACCGGGGAGTAGAACTTAATAGTGATAAAAATTCTCCCCAAAAGCCATCGTAATCATTTACCCGGGCAAGCTCCTTCCTATAGGCAGTATTGCATAAAACAGAATATGGCGCGTCCTCACCTTTGTGAATTACAACTTCTCCATTTAGGTATTCAATAATTGCATAATCACCTGTTTTGTCGCTTACAAAATAATGCCATGCCCATCCCTGCTGGTTGATGTTGCGAATGTTTTCAGCCACTTCGTCAACAGTAGTATAATTATCCAATTGATATTGTATCCACAAAGTGATAAACAATGTAGGTTTTGACGGATCAACCGAATGCCTGGTTTCTCCCATGCTCATTTCAAAAACAGAGAGCCCTTTTTCATTGATCCCGCCATCGGGGAAATCAAGCCCCTCACTGTTGAAGGTTATCGAACCATATTTTGCAGTCCATCTGATCTTTGGTTCCGCTTTTTCTTTAAAAGGAATCAACACTTTTTCAAAATCCGGCGGATCGGCAATCAGTTCATACCATGTAATGCCTTCACGGGTTATACCGCGTTTGTTGATGCAAACCATTCCCGTTACATGCAGATCAGGGTCTTCGTCAAGATTATGCCCGACATAAATTGCATTTTCTGTTTTCAGCATAAAAGTGGAACAATTGTGCCCCTTTTTATCCTGACAGGAAACAAGGCCAATGGCCAACAGGAACATGATCCCGAATTTGCTGAAATACCTATATTTCCTCATTTGAACTCAATTAATAATCATATTGCTATCTTTTCAAGTTTGAAAATTTAACGCTTTATCGTTTTATAAAAAGTAATATTGTCTCCGCTCCAGATATTGGTATTCGGTAAAACATTTTCAAATCCTTCAATGCTTGTAAATCCACTATCTGACAGGAGTTTAACAATGTCGTTATTTTCGAAATAATGTGTCCAAAATCTGTATGTCTTAACTATTTCTTTCTGATCAATAATTATATGTTGTTGCATAAACACTTTCTCATTTTTATAATGAAAACTATTTGCCAGTTCTAAGTATGCTGTCTCTTTCCAAAACCCATTGGCTTCAAAAGCCCAGGTTTTATTTTCCTGAAATTGCTCTGTATTATTATTGTTAATAACATCAAAAATGAACGTGCCATTTGGTTTGAGTGCTTTATGAATAATTGAAAGTAATTTCTCTCTCTCTGCAGGTATCAACACGCCAAAATCGGTGTAAATCTTTACAGATATATTCAATGTTAAGTTTTTCGGCTTTTGCCTGATTTAATGCATACTCAATTGAAGTTTCTGAAAAATCTATTCCTGTAACATCATGGCCTGTTGCAGCAAGTCTCCGGGCATACAATCCCGGCCCGCATCCCAAATCAAGGATTTTAAGCTTTGAATTATTGCATTGCTTAAGGATGAACACAAGTGTATCATTAATGCTTTGTTTTTTCCTGCTTGCAAGGTCAATATCAGGATTTAAATGTAATTCCAGCAATTGTTTTGATATGTGTTTATCTGTCCACATTATGGAATCACCTTTCTTATATAAAGGAGGTTTTTTAGTGACCGTTGCCAGCTTCCTTAAATTCATATTTTGTTTCATTTTCCTTATGTCGTACTGCCTGCTTATTATCTAATTTTTGCTATTAATGATATTAACTGGATTGCTATAGCCGTTCCCCCGGCAAGGACTACATACATTCCTTTTAGATTTCCATGTCCCTGCAATAATATAACCAGGGCAATAAGAGCTATAGCCCATATACCCGCATTAACCATGGCAAGTATATATAGCGACTTGGTTTGCTTGCTCATTTTTTCATCCTTTTTATTATTATCCACTTTCTAAATTTTTTAAATGTTTCCATTTCTTAATTTTCATTTTACGATGACCATTCCTTTAAAATTACTCAAATTCCTTTGAAAAATCATCAAAGCTTTTACCCGTTCTTATTTCATACCAATCTGCAAATACATGTGTATCAGGATGAAGAAAGTTGTTGTTAGTATAAAGTTCCTGGAGGGGCCTCAGGTTTGCATCGGGGTTTGATAATAAAGTGGCAATTTTGTCAAACACTATTAGTTTATCATCATTGAGTTTGTTGATGTCGTCCACATTCTCTATTAAAAACTCCGGTTCATGCCAGTATGGTTTTTCTTCACCCAGGACACAGGATAAGTCCTGCATCAGGATATGAAGAATGGCATGGTCGCCCTCTGACAAAGCAGATACATATTCCACGTCATCGAGTTTGTTTTTTCTGAGATCGAGCCAGGCTTTGTATGAGAACTCAAATTTGTCAGCATCAAAATCCACCATATTTCTATCGGGATCCACCAAAATCCATTGTTGTTCATTTTCATCCCACACTTCGCAAATTACATGGCCAAACCTTACGCCTGCTTTTTTCTCAAAATACCGGGCAAAGCCCGCCCTGACACGCACCGGTACACCTTGCGACCTTAATATGGAAGCCAGTAATAATCCGTGATGATGGCATGCTACAACCAGCCTTTCTTCCGGCTTTCGGTCATTAACCAGCCCATTATCGTTTCGACTAACCAATCCGGCGAGCATTTCTGAAACCGTTGGAAAATCAGCATCTTCGTAATACCTGTCGGGGGGCAATTTATCTTTCATCTGGCTGGCTTCCATTGGATGGATCAGTTGTTTTTTGATAACATTGCAAACCCCGTTCACCGAAGCAGGCAAGCCATCGTACAAATATTCATACGCAGCCGGGTCAGTTGACGGAGATTGTTTTTTGCAATGATTTAAAAATTCAGCATGTGATTTTGTCTTTAACTCCTTCAGCCACTCCTCCATTACTTGCAAATATTCCGGATCATAGTCAGACCAGCCTTCCTTCGTCCTTGCATACCGCTCGGTTTCACATCCGGTTTCGGAAATAATGATATTATGGTCGGCTCCTTCTATCATAATCACTTTGTAATTAGGATTGTTTGCTTTTTGAAAAGCCTTTTTATATGCATCCCTTCCTTGAAACGGATCCACATTTTTATCCAGGTCACCGAAAAATACGAGCGCCGGAATTTTAATTTTTTCGAAAACATCCATCGGATTAAAAAAGCTCTCACTTGATTTGTTCATAGGCTTCCACTCTTCTTTTGTCCACATGGCTGATACAAATCCCATTTCTCTTTGTGCCGGATTATCAAATAATGGTTTTGCGCATTTGTAATATTCATTAAAAGTTTTTGCGTAAAACAGTTTTTTCCAATACCTTTGGAATAACATAGCCCGCCTGGCTGATTCCCCAAATTCCAATTTTGTCAGCACTGATTTTTGGATGCTTTTTCATCTCATCAATGGCCGTTAGTAATATGCCGGCTCTCTCCGATTTCAGGTTTTTATCCGAGAATTTACCTGTTGATTTACCGTAACCCGGTTTATCCCACATAAGCGTTGCGTATCCTGCTTTTAAAAATGTGTTTTTAAGCTTGGGAAAATAGCTCATGTAGGCAGGCCCGTCACCATGAACCATTATTACCAAAGGGAATGGCCCGTCACCTTCGGGAATTAATAATTCTCCTGATATTTTAAAATTTTCAAATGAGAACTTTAGCTTTTCAGAAGAATGCAAAATATCATAATCCGAAAATAAAGTACATGAATTTAACCAAAATAATCCCGAAATAATGATGACTGCCAAATGCCTAAAATTTTTCATGCCCGATTATTTAAAACTAATTTTAACTCTCCCTTGTTATTTTCCGATATTCAACGGCTTGTTTGCCCATAGAATTTTCATTGAGTAAATCCTCAAA
>NIVA01000223.1 GCA_002254335.1 Bacteroidetes bacterium 4572_114
TTCGATAGTGATAATGTCATTTATAATTAACAGGAAACGGTTGTTTGTCAACTACTGTTTAAATATATTTACCTTTTTCCGGTGTATGCAATTAGCATCTATAATAAAGCCAAAAATGTCCCTATTTTTATTTGGAATATCTTCAAGTAAGAATTATTTAGGCCAAAAATTTAACCTTTATCATTCTTACCAATGAAAATCCCCCCCCATTCTATCCTATTGTAGGTTTGTCCGTAACTGGAATCAGTAAATATATCATCGCAACTACAAACAATGTGTCAATCATTTCTTAATCAACCTAAAATCTACCTGCCCGTACTGATTGATAAATTGAACAGTATTTATTTTTTCGGCCGAGGTTATGTTGACTTTGCCTGTGGTTGGGTTTGGAAATACTTTTACAGGAACACCGCCGGGCGAACAGATCCCATTTACATCAACCTCGACAAACTTCTCCTTAATGAGTTTATTTTCGCCGTTCTCGTTGGAAACCCATAAGCTTACATCGTACACGCCAGGTTCCTCATAAATTATTCCAACAGGGTTTTGATCGGTTGAAGTTTCGGGGATACCTCCCTCAAAAATCCAATTCCATGATGTTGGCACATTTTCAGTGAGGTCGGTAAAGTCCACGCTTAAAGGGGCTTGTCCCTGGGTTGATGAGGCCTCAAAATTAGCATATGGGTACAAAAAAGGATTACTTAAGCATATTTCAAAGTTTGTGGTGAGGGGCGATAATTGTCCGTAATGGTAAACCCTGATAAAATAGGTTTCCCCAACAATAAAGTTGTTATAATCAAAGTACTCCATATTACCCACTCCGCCTCCCATATCCGAACAAGCCAGTTCATCGCCTTCACAATTATTGTATAAAGCTAAAACCGGGTCAAACATCTCAGAAGGTACAACTTTAATCCCCATGGCGGTGGTATCGGCCACAAACGAAAACCAAACATCTTCCAAGGCAGGAAACCCGTTATACCCACTACAATCCGGTGCATCTAAACCGCTGGGGGTGGCACCGCTAACATCGGCGGCAACAAATTCACAATCCGGGCTATAAACCAAATCCTGTGCTAAGTCACAGTTGTCGTTGGCAGGTGGTGCGAAACCCCCGCAAAAGGGCAAGCCCATCAAACTATCTACACCGGCTCGGATTTCATCCAATAGTGGATAAAAAAGGTCTCCCGGACATGCTGTTCCCGAAGGGCATGCATTTGGTGCCAACGATTCATTTGCATCCCTGTGCCCACAAACTGTGGGCAACGTTAATTGTGTTGGGCTGTGATAAACCAACGCTGATGCAATTAACTCTTTGTCGCAGCATTTCCAGGACAATAAACGGATTAACCCCTCCTTTGCTTCAGATGTCGGTTCATCCTCCATAAAATTACCAATTACACAAACCCCCATAGTATATGCATTGGCACATGAAAAGTGGGCGCCCTTCACATTATTTCCTCCTCCCCTGCCTTCATACAGGTTGCCATCAGGGTCAACCAGCCAGTTGTACCCAATATCGCACCACCCAAGTGTATTCACATGATAATCCCAAAAACTCAAAACAACGCCCGGCCAGTTGGTACTGGTGTTAGAAGTGGCAGAATGATGGACTATAAGATGGGAAACATTGGTATATGAAGGTGATGGACAAGATGGTTCCTCGCCGTCGGGACAACCCCATTCGTCGCGGTTGAAGAAATCAGGCAAAGGGCAATAGCAATCATTTTTGTAATTATTAGATTGTTTAGTTTTAACAGGAGTGCCTTTTTCCTTGCCGGGGGTAAAAATATTCAAACTCATTGATTTTACGAAAGGGGTTTGTTTTTGGCCGGCTGAAAGCTCAACCATAAACTGAATTTGCCCGCAAGTAACATCAAAAAAAAGTAACTGGCTCACAAAACGCGATTCATGAGGGGCAACTTCGTGAGATTGGTGAATAGGTTGCCAATCGCCCCAACCTTCATTATCCTTTGACCTGATGCTAAAATGAATTTGGTTTGAATCAAATCCCAGTCCCCGGCTTGAAAAGGAAACAGTAATAAACGATTCTGCAGATTCGAAGGCAACAGGTATTGCAATGGAAGTAAACATTGCTTTAGGTGAATGTCCGCTCAACCCGGCACCATTGGGGGCAATAACCAGGTTTTCAGAATTGCTTATCCAGGTATCCTTGTCAAATTCTAAATCAATAAATATATTCTCGCCCTGACCAAAGCAAGTAAAACCTGTAAATAACAAAACAGCAAGTAACAAAATCTTATTTTTTTTCATCTTTTAAATTTTTAGTGAGAATTTCTGAATGTATGCTTGTGCAAAGTTCGGAATAATAATGTCATGCCCCGGTAATTTGAGTGTTTTCTTTTTAATAAATGAGTCCGGTCTAAAAACGAAGTTTTTGAAAATTAGCGAAATTGTATTGTTTCCAAACAAATGATCACAAGACAATTAAAAAAGTACATTAGCGCATTAGCGGCAAAATATAGCTTTTTAGACCGGACTCATAAATCGCAGATGTAACTTGTAATGTTTTTTCTAAATGGAAGGGTGGAAGGGGGGAAGGGGGAAAAGTGGAATGATGGAAAAGTGGAATGATGGAAAGTGTACTTTTACTTATCTCAATTAAAAATATACATATTCTTATTTCTCGCTCCCGGAAGAAATAATCAAAGTGCAACGTACCGCAATATTTTCTTAGCCAGATTAGGGTATGATGTCATAATGTAGAAAAAATTGGCGGGTGCAATTAGTGTGGCTTTTCCTGCACAGAAAAGGTTTCGTTTTGGCAACGGTGAGTGTATGGTTTTGTGCCGGATTGATTACTAAATATTTCTCTGCACAAACAGATGACAATTGAGATTTACAATGCTTGTATTCAGCACTTTGCCGGCATAAACTATATACTTTGTCAGGTGTTGGATACTATTCTTTCAGTTTGTTGTTTGTATTTGCCTTGTGCATAAAAATAGTGAAATATGAAGCCTTTAGTGTTTTGTGTATAGCATCCTGTGAAATTGCACATGAAGAAAGGCCCGGCGGGTTTCCAAAACCCACCGGGCCTGATCCAATGAAAATAATGTAAGTGTAAAACATGGTGAAAAAAAATTTTAACGATATGAAAAGGAAAGACGATTTTATTTATTTCATCTTTTTGTGGGATTTTGTGCCTTTGTGTTTTAGTGGCAAGAGTTTTTTTGCAACAACCCCAAAAGCTTACATGGCTAAAACACTACCTGCCCGACTACTTCATTCTGGTAGTATTCTACTAAATATTATTCTCAAAAGTTTGGGGAACAAACATTTGGTTTTAGAAATCTCTGTGAACAAATGATCTTGAAAAAACCATTTTCATTTCCTATTTTTGCCACCTGATTAAAACATGAGATTAGCCTAAAAAGCAAGCATTTGTTAGAATAGCTGTCAGACAGTTTAAGCTACTGGCCAAACACATAATATTTTAGCTACATGTTTAATTTATAGGATAACTGTCTGACAGCTTTCGTACTTCAACATTAATTTAAACCATTGAAAATGATTCACTTCTTTCGCAACAATTCACTGATTTTTGTTTTGCAGGCAAAGTCAGGTTTATCAAAAAAGGATACCCAAAAACTTAACTGGCTTTTTGGTGGGGCACAATTGATTAACGAGAAATCCATTGCCGGAAATTACATCGGCCCCCGAAAAGAGATGATCACCCCCTGGAGCACTAACGCAGTGGAAATTACCCAGAATATGGGGGTTGAAGGGATTGGCAGGATAGAAGAATTTTACGAAGCTGACGGGCCTGATCAGGAATTTGACCCCATGCTTTCGGCATTTTACAAAAGTCTTGATCAGGAAATTTTCACCATCGAAAAGCAACCGGAGCCTATTATTTATATTGATGATATTGCTGAATATAACAATAAGGAAGGCCTCGCCCTAAGCGCAGAGGAAGTTGGATACCTTGAAGGGCTCAGCGAAAGGCTTGGCAGAAAACTCACAGATGGTGAGGTTTACGGATTTGCCCAGGTTAATTCGGAGCACTGCCGCCATAAAATATTTAACGGCACTTTTATCATCGATGGCAGGGAGATGCCCGAATCACTGTTTTCGATGATCAGGAAAACATCCAGGGAAAACCCCAATAGGATTGTTTCGGCATATAAAGATAATGTAGCCTTTGTTGACGGGCCACAGGTAGAGCAGTTTGCCCCTGTCAGGCAGGATACCGCCGATTATTTTGAAGTAAAAGATTTCCAGTCGATAATTTCCCTAAAGGCCGAGACCCATAATTTCCCAACCACAGTGGAACCGTTTAACGGTGCTGCCACAGGTTCGGGCGGCGAAATTCGCGACCGTATGGCCGGTGGAAAGGGAAGTGTGCCGCTGGCAGGTACCGCAGTTTATATGACTTCCTACCCACGCCTTGATGATTCCAGGAAATGGGAATCGAAATTTAAAGAACGAAAATGGCTTTATCAAACACCGCTGGATATCCTTATAAAAGCTTCCAATGGCGCCAGTGATTTCGGAAATAAATTTGGCCAGCCACTTATTTGCGGAAGCCTGCTTACTTTTGAACATGCCGGAGAAAATAAAAAGTTTGGATACGATAAGGTAATTATGCTTGCCGGCGGTGTTGGTTTTGGAAAAAAGGAGGATGCGCAAAAAGACCGGCCCGGTAATGGGGATGCCGTAATTGTAATGGGCGGCGACAACTACCGCATCGGTATGGGTGGCGGCGCAGTGTCGTCGGTTGCCACCGGGCAATTTGCCAACAAAATAGAACTAAATGCCGTGCAACGCTCGAATCCTGAAATGCAAAAACGGGCCTACAACGCTATCCGCGCAATGATTGAAGCTAATGAAAACCCCATAGTTTCAATTCATGACCACGGTGCCGGCGGCCATCTTAACTGCCTGAGCGAACTGGTTGAGGAAACCGGCGCGGTGATCAATATGGAGAATCTTCCGGTGGGCGACCCAACACTTTCTGATAAGGAAATTATCGGTAACGAGTCGCAGGAACGCATGGGGCTGGTAATGAAAAAGGGGGATGTGGATTTGATGAAGCATGTTTCGGAACGCGAAAGGGCGCCATTTTACGAAGTGGGCAAAACTACCGGCGACCACCGTTTCACCTTCCATAAAAAGAATTCTGATATCCATCCCATCGACCTCGATCTGACCGATTTTTTTGGGAAACCACCAAAAACCCTGTTGGAGGATATAACACAGGAAGCCGGATTTGATGAACTAAAATACGATCCGCGGAAACTTGAACCGTACATCGAAGCCGTACTTCAAATTGAGGCTGTTGCCTGCAAGGACTGGCTGACCAATAAGGTTGACCGCTCGGTAACCGGAAAGGTTGCGCTTCAACAATGTGCCGGCGAAATCCAGCTTCCGCTAAATAACCTCGGGGTTGTTGCCATCGACTATCAGGGCGAAAAAGGCATCGCCACCTCCATTGGCCATGCTCCGGTGGCCGGGCTTATCAACCCTGAAAAAGGTTCTGTACTTTCGGTTGCCGAAGCGCTGACCAACCTGGTCTGGGCACCGATTGAGGGCGGTTTAAATGGTGTGTCACTTTCAGCAAACTGGATGTGGCCGGCACGTAACGAAGGGGAAAATGCCAGGCTTTACAAAGCTGTGGAAGCCATCAGCAACTTTGCCATTCAGCTTGGCATAAACATCCCAACCGGAAAAGATTCACTTTCGATGACACAAAAATATCCTGACGGTGAAAAAGTATTTGCCCCCGGCACGGTGATTATTTCTACGGCCGGTGAAGTTACGGATATTAAAAAAACAGTAAAGCCAGTTTTGGTTTTAGATCAGGATACCGAAATAATTTATGTTTCATTTTCAAAGGCCGGGTTTGAGCTGGGCGGGAGCAGTTTTTCGCAGGTATTGAACAGCCCGGGCACAAAAACACCGTATGTCCCCGACCCTAAATATTTTAAAAATGCTTTTGACACTTTGCAGGATTTGATAGCTGAAGGATCGGTTTT
>NIVA01000035.1 GCA_002254335.1 Bacteroidetes bacterium 4572_114
CCAGAGAAATTAAAAGGAAAAGTACCGACATCAAAAGAATTAAAACAAATGCTAACAAAGGCTATACATAATGCGGGCTTAAGTGATAATTTGAATGATGGTACAAATAATAAAATTTAGTGGCAATTTAAAAGTGAATCGCTACGAAAACCCGCACTACGCATAGCCAAAACGGTTGTGCGTAATCTGGAAAAAGGACATATGATTACCTTGAAAGCATTATCAAATGATGATGAAGTGATTAAATATTCTTTATCGTTGTTTAGAAAAATGAGTCCGGTCTAAAAACGAAGTTTTTAAAAATTAGCGAAATTTTATTATTTTCAAATACTTGATTATATGGTAATTAGAAAAGTTTATTAGCGCATTCGCGGCTAAATATGGCTTTTTAGACCGGACTCAAAAATCAATACCAAAAAGGAGATTGAAAACTGGTTCTCGGAATTAATTAAATAGGATAATGCTAACAGTGTCAGGACCAAATATTGGTGGGCTGAAAGCATACGAAAGGGCGGGGTTCATAATTGAAGGACGTTTAAGGGAAGCCTCATTTCGGGACAATAGGTTCCACGATAAATTAACAATGTCTATTTTGAAATCAGAATGGAGAGATAGAAAAACTAATGGCAATGTTTATATAAAAACTTTTTCTGAAGTGTTGAAATAATCGGTGCCATCTTCAAAGGGGCTTCATCTGCGAGAATTAATATTCTTATTCATCCGCGCCGAGTTCATAGATATCCACATTCTTAAACTCACCAATTTTATGAGTGGTAAACTGCAGGATGTTTTTATCCCGATAAACTTCATCTTTATATATAATCAAATATTTAGCCCCAAGCCCGATCTTGTTTTCAATTTTTGCCTTGTCCATACCAACATTATAATTTGTCCATCCCTTTCGGTTCATCATGTAAAGTGAAATATTGATGGCATTGTCGGGCAGACAAATTACATTATCATCTGGTTCAATCCCGATTTCTTTAAAGTAAGGCCCGATATCTTCAAATGGTTTCAGGTATTGGGCATATTCTTTGTTTTGCCAACCGTTGTCGTTGTACCTGTCCGCCATCCTCCGGCGTGCAAAGTCCACGTTATGTATAAGAAATGCTACAATGATGATTCGGAATATAACAGATTTAAAGATGCCGGTGTAATTTCTTCTAAGTGCTTCTGAAAATGTTATCAAAACCACAGGTGCTAAAATAAAGAGGTCAATCGCATAGTAGTCGTGGTGTTTTAAAGCCTGAAAAAATAATCCGGTAAACACCAGAAACCCAATTGATATAAATGCCGTTAGCAAATACAGGAACCTGTTTACCTTTCGGGGATTTATCAACACCAAAAGTAACATAATGACAAGCGTCAACTGGGTCCCACTCCTGAAATAATCCCATTTGATATGCCCGTAAATTGCCGATAAAACCTCTTTTATCTGTTCAGGTGACAACTCCCACACGGGCAGTATCCCAATTAAAAAGTTTCCGCTGTTGTGTGCTAAATTGTAATTCCGGGCATAGAGATACCAAACAATTTGGATAATAAAAACCAGGGCAATTGGTATGGCCTGCCTTACCGGATGATTAAAAACCCTACCATCATTTTTTAGTTTCACATTAAAAAGTTCCAGGATAAATATGCCGGCGATGGCACAAAAGCTTAACAGTGAACTAACCTTAAACAAACCTGCCAGGGCAAACGCCAATGCAAACAAATACAAGAACCTGTTTTTTGAACTGTTATAAAATCGGTAGAAAAAATATAACCCGATCAGTGCCAGGGAAAGGGCCGGTACGTTCATCAGAAAATTATTGGCAAAGTAAACTATGGTTGGCGAGCTAAATAGCAAAATGACGACTCCCATCGAAATTACAGAATCCTTTAGGATGTGTTCTGTGGATTTGAAAAGGGCAAACAGGCCAGCAAAAAATATCAGTAAATTAAATAACCTGAAAATAAATTCATGCTGCCCGAATAATTTCCATAGTTGGGCAACAGAGTAATAGGCCAGTGGAAATTCGGCAGCAGTTTTCCCAGTGCCGTCCACACCCAGGTTATGGATGGCTGGTTCAAAAAACCCATTCCCATCCTGGTAATAATTCATCGTTATCGAAAGACAATCGGCCTGCCGCCATTGGTGCACACCCTGGGTTTTCATAAAAAGGATGTTGTGGTATCCGTAAATCATGCTCACCGCAATTAGCAGGAACAATAAAACCCAACCCGAATAAGCGGGGAAGTAATAATGGTTTTTGAGCTTACCGGCCAGTTTTGATGCTTTCATTTGTTATTGATTATTCTTTACAGCGGCCAAAGATAGTTGGAAAAATGGAGAGACGGAAAAATGAAATGATGGAAAGAGTGATGGGAAATAGAGGAAATATGGGGGAAATGGGAATAATGGGGATAAGGGAAATTGGGGGAAATAGGTGGCAATGGTAGTATGGAATCGGGTGTTTATGGAGAAATGGATTTGTGTGATGAGACTACCAGGTTTTTCCTAAAGTTTCAGGAAATTGATTGTAAAGTAACATTAGTGTTAACATCAAATTCTGTGAAGAAAGTTCAGAACGAGTCAAATAAAGATTGAAAGTTACAACGCAAAACCCGCATTGCTCAACCGTTAATCTTTTTTTCTATTTGACTTTGTCAGGTTCGCCTTTGGCGAAATAATCCTTGCTACATTGGATTTTTGCAGCTTAGCATCTCTTAGACCTGACAGAGTCGCAGATATGTCAGAGTCAGGAGTTTTGATTAATCAAACCTGCAACTCCAAACTTCCTTATTCATCTTTTTCAAACAAAAACTAAATAAATAGTTGTACAACTAAAATATTAGTTATAGTTTTGCCGTTAGTTGAAAGTGCAGAAATTTATTGGGAGTAGAGATAGGTCTAAAAAGATAATAATGTGATGGTTGAGACAAAACTCATAATTTAAAAATAATTTAATCATATAAATGTGAAAGAGTTAACAAAGGCAGAAGAGCAGGTAATGCAGATATTGTGGAAGATTGAGAAGGGGTTTGTGAACGATATCCTCGACAAATTCCCTAATCCAAAGCCTGCATACAATACCGTTTCTACCATCGTGCGCATCCTCGAAAAAAAGGAATTTGTATCGCACAAGGCCTATGGAAAGACCCATCAGTATTTTCCGTTGGTTTCGAAAAAAGTTTACACCAAATCCTTTTTAAACGGGTTCCTGAGCAACTATTTCAGCAATTCGCACAAGCAGTTGGTTTCATTCTTTTCCAACGAAAACAATTTGAGCGTGGGAGAACTGGAGGAGATAAAACAATTAATGGAAGAACAAATCAAAAAACAAAAAGAGGGCTGATATGATATTAGTATCCATCATCAGGCGTGGCAAACTGCTCGTTGTTTTATTATCGGCAGCGGGTGTGTTGCTTGTTATGGCACTGGCCCCCAGGCCCGGTTCAGCAGAAAGTTATTTTGATGAGGCTACAGAAGCTTATGATAATGGGGATTATCAAAAATCAATGGAGCTTTACGATAAGGTGATCGAGGTGAACCATACCATTGCCGCGGCCTGGCAAAACCGTGGCAGTGCCAAATATAAGATGGGTTATTTTTATGGTGCTATTGGTGATTTTGAAAAGGCTATCCAGTTAAGCCCTGCCAATTATGAAGCCTGGAACAGTTGTGGCATGGCATATTATAAAACCCAACAGCACCTGGATGCTTTGACACACAGCAAGAAGGCACTAAAGATAAATCCTGAATTTGCCCCTGCCCACAATAACCTGGGCCTGACAAAATATCGCCTGGGTTATAGGATAAAGTTTCTGCAATCGGCCATTAACGATTTTACAAAAGCCATAGATATTAGCCCCGAAAAGGGGGCTGCCTACTATAACCGTGCTGTTGTGAAATTTAAAATCGGGGATGGCGAAGGTGCCCGTGCCGATATCACGAAATTCAAGGAATTGGATGAAAGGGTGAATTATTGATGGGAAGCAGGTCATTTGATAGTCATTGGTTGTCATTGATAGTCATTGATGGTCATTTGTAATCAATGAATTTCATGGGGCTGAAATGACGCGCAAAGCGCAAATGACAACAAATGACGTGAAACAAATGACGTATAACAAATGACACAAGTTTTAACAGAAAATAAATAAAAATATGAACAACCTAATCCTCTACCTAATACAATCCGGAATAAGCCTGATCCTGTTTTACGGTATCTATTGGCTGTTCCTGCGCAAAGATACCTTTCACATGGTCAACAGGATCTATCTTGTAGTTACCGTAGTTTTTTCGCTGATTTTTCCACTATTGCAAATTAGCCTTCCTTTTTATGCCAACAGCCAAACCACCTTTGTGGTGATGCTGGATGCCGTTACCATCAACGCAACATCGTTGCAATCTACTTTGAGCAACCACTTTTCGGCCTTCCAAATCATTGTTGTAATTTACCTTACCGGTGCTTCTATCTTTTTCATCAGGTTTCTGTTCCAGTTGGGCCAACTAGTGTTGATGGTGCGCAAGCATGGCATTTCACATGAGGAGGGGCTAAACATCGTATTCATCGACAGGAACTATTCGCCATTTTCGTTTTTCAACCTGATATTTATCAACCGCAAAGAGGGTTCAATCCATTAGTTTGGCTTTACAGAAGTTCCATCAAAAACATCCACGAGTATCTCGCTGATGAAGGTGTTCTCATAAAAGGTTTCGATGCAATCAACTACCAAAACCTTTTAATCCATCAATCCCTGGGTGTACAGGTAAACGATATGACAAATAATTTTAATCATTCACTAATAAAAAAACGTATAATTATGATGACAAAAAACAAATCAAAATTTATGGCCAGGCTAAAAGTCCTGCTGGTAACCCCCGTGGCAATCTTTTTGGTGGCAGCATTTACTCAATCTATTGCGCAGGTTGACAAATCAAGTAACGAAAAGAAAGAAATCCGGAAAATCACTCCGCAAATGCAACCGGACGAAGATGTGTTCACTGTTGTAGAGGTGATGCCAAGATTCCCGGGTGGTGAGGATGCCCGGTGGAAATATATTCAGAGTTCGCTTAAATATCCCGAAACAGCACGTAAAGCCGGAAAGCAAGGCACAGTATATATTACCTTTGTTGTTGAAAAAGATGGCAGCATTTCCGGTGCAAAAGTATTGCGGGGTATTGACAAAGAATGCGATAAGACAGCTCTAAATGTTGTCGAAAACATGCCCAATTGGAAGCCTGGTTTACAGCGGGGAAAGCCGGTAAGGGTGCAGTTTAATATGCCGATCAGGTTTAACCTGAATGGTGAAAAAGAAGTTGATAAAGATTCAGATTTGGATTCAGATTCTGATAAGGATGCACCACCACCGCCACCACCACCTAAAAGTGTAAGCAGGGCCGGTACTGCCCCACCACCTCCACCACCACCCAAAGAAGAAGCTGAGAAGGAAAATAGGGCATTTTAGTATAATTCCCTAAGCGACTTCGAGTCGCTAAGGGAATAGAAGGTTTTAGTATAACTCCCTAAGCGACTTTGAGTCGCTAAGGGAATAAAAGGTTTTAGTATAACTCCCTAAGCGACTTTAAGTCGCTAAGGGAATAGAAGGGTTTGGTATAACTCCCTAAGCGACATCAAGTCGCTAAGGGAATAGATGGTTTTAGTACTTTTGTATCGAAAAAAAAACCAATTACCATGAAAAATACTACAATCCTTATCGTTGCAATTTTGCTCACTTTCAATCAAAGTTTCCCACAGGCATTTTATTCCGAAAAAATAACAAAGATATGGGAAACCCCTGCTGAATTTAAAGTGCCTGAGTCGGTGATATTTGATGTTGCCAACGAAATAATTTATGTTTCAAATATTAATGGTGGCCCTAGCGAAGTAGATGCCAACGGGTTTATTTCAATGCTCGGTATAGATGGAAAAATTGTAAACCTGAAATGGATTACCGGGCTAAATGCACCCAAGGGGATGGGTATAATTGCAGATACACTTTATGTTGCCGATATAAACCAGGTTGTAAAAATTGATACCCGTCTTGGAGAGGTCATCCAAAAATTTGATGCCGAGGGAGCAGTTTTCCTTAACGATATCACCCTTGATGACAAGGGCAGGGTATTTATATCCGATTCAGGCATTGGCGCTATATATTTGTTAGAGGATAGTGAAATCAGCATCTTACTTCCCAAAGGAACCTTCAACAGGTCAAATGGGCTTTATTGGATGGACGATAAAATATTTGTCGGGTCCCGGGGGTCAATAAAAAGTGTAAACCCTGAAAACAAGCGAATACGGGATGTCCTTTCAATTGATGGTAGCGTTGATGGCCTGGAAATTTGGAAGAAACAATATTTCATCTATTCCGATTGGGTCGGCAAGGTTCAGATGGCAGGCCCGGCCGGTGACCCTGTTGTGCTTTTTGATACAACGCCCATAAGCATCAATGCCGCCGATATCGAAATAATGGGCAGGAGTAACCTGCTATTGGTCCCCACCTTTTTTGATAACCGGGTGATGGCTTACCAGATTTTGGAGTAGATTACATTGGTATTCTTTATAATGCCGTTTAATAGTTTGGTGTAATATATAGTCAGGAAACTAATTGTATTTCCAGAAAATAATGAATTGATACATAAAATTGTACTTTTGTAAAATATGGCAGAAAGAGCATTCATAACAGCAAAAGTCTTTAAATGGGCAAGAGAATCAGCTAAGGTGACTGAAGAAATTGCTGCGTCTAAAGTTACTGTGCCTGTTGATAAGTTTAGAGAATGGGAAGCAGGAGATAGCTTTCCAACTATAAGACAAGCTCAAAGTTTAGCCAAAGCATATAAAAGACCTTTTGCATTGTTTTTTCTGCCCGACATTCCTAATGATTTCCAACCACTACAAGATTTTAGAAAAGCTGGTTCAAAAGAATTAAGCACATCTTCAATATTTATTATTCGTGAGATTCAGCAAAAGCAAGCTTGGATTAGTGAAGTAAATGCGGAAAACAGGGAAGATATTGTTCCATTTGTTGGAAGGTTTTCATCAAAGGATAATCCAGTTTTAGTAGCTCAGGATATACTTAGTACATTAAATATTAATCCTTTAAATTACAATACTAATAATCCGATTTTAAAATGGATTGATAAAGCTGAATCTAATGGTATTTTTATCTCAAGAACTAGTTTTATTCATTCAAGATTAAAATTGGATTCTAATGAAATCCAGGGTTTTGCAATTGCTGACAATTACGCACCATTTGTTTTTGTCAACTCGGATGATTGGAATGCCCCACAATTATTTACTTTAGTTCATGAACTTGCACATATTTGGATTGCTGAAACTGGTATTTCAAACGATTTGGAACCATCAATAAAAAAAGTAAAGGACTATAATCCAATAGAATTATTTTGCAATGAAGTTGCAGCAAATGCCTTAATACCAAAGGAGTTTGTTGAAAATCTTGATACAATAGCATTTACAAGTGCACAGGAAACCTTTAAGAATGCTAAAATTATTGGTGTAAGCTCTTTTGCTTTGCTAGTAAGGGCTTTGAACCTAAATGTCATCTCTTTCAATTCATACAAGAAACTTAAGATAGAAGCTGATTTTGAGTTTAATGAGTTTCAAAAAAGAGAAGCTGAAAAAAAAGCAAGACAAAAACAAAAGGAAAAGTCAGGAGGCCCCAATTACTTCTTGTTGCAATTAAATAGAAATAGTCGATTATTTACGCAAACAGTATTGGACGCTTTTCGTGGGGGATATATTGAACCAACACAGGCTAGTAGTTTATTAAATGTTAAAGTAAATAAATTCCCAAAACTTGAAGCACAAATGTATCGATGAGTATAATAGATAGAATATATTGTTTAGATGCTAATGTGCTTATTCAATCTTGGCAAAAGTATTACTCACCAAATATATGTCCAAGCTATTGGGATACTTTAAATACACTGGGAGAAGATGGTAGGATTTTTTTGCCAGAGATGGTTTATGAGGAAATTGTAAGAACAGAAGATGATTTATCTAAGTGGCTAAAATCTGGCAATATTCCTATTAGAAAAATAGATGCGGATGTAACAAGATGTTTACAAGATATTTACTCTTCTAATCCATTTCATAAATTCTTGGTCGATAATACTAAGGCAAGGTCGTTGGCAGACCCTTGGGTTATTGCTCACGCGATTAGTGAAAACGCAGTTGTTGTAACAAAAGAAGAAAATGTAACAGCCTTAAATTCAAAGAAAATCAAAATCCCTAATGTTTGTGATAACATGAATATATCTTGGATAAATGATTTTCAAATGATTGCCGAAATGGGTATAAGGTTTAGTTGTGCAATAGATAAATAAAAAGCAAAGGACTTTATATCTTTCTCATCAACCCAACGGAAAACTCAATAGAAAAGATTTGGGTGAAATAATCCACGCTACCATTCATTTCTCATTTTCAAGTAAGCTTCATTATTGATTGTTTTTTTTAGCCGGTGAGAATATTAGTCTAATTTTGCTGTTAATTAATTAACAATACAAAAACCAAAATTCCAGTCACAAATGAAAATCGTCAACAGGGTAGAAGAGGCCGTCAACTCAACAAACATACCTGAAGGAAGTGTGATCTATACTTCTGGAAATGCTGCTACGCCCCAAGTACTATTGCGCCATATAGCCGAGGACACATCCATAAAAAATGTAGAAATGCTCAGTGTTTTGATATTGGGCGATATTGGCAAATTATTCTCCCCCGAAACCTGTGGACGGATTATGCACAGGGTTATCTTTAACGGCCCTTATTCGCGCGAGGCCATGAATACCGGTGGTGCATCCTATCAGTTGATACACCTGTCGGATATCGCCAACCAGATGAAAGAGTATGTTAAACCAAACGTGGTTTTTATAAGTGTTGCAGGCCCTGACAATGGCGGTAATTTTAGCTACGGTACTACTGTTGAAGGGGTGAAAGGTGCGGTAGAATCGGCACTTGCCCAGGGGGGGACAATTATAGCCGAACGCAATGCCAAAATGCCTTTTGTAATTGGGACCACCCTGCACGAAAATGAAATAGATTATTTGGTTGATACAGATTACCAATTGCCCAGTAGCCCGGTGCACCAGCCCGACGAGCGGGCAATGAAGATTGCACATCTCGTTACCGAGCTTTATGTTTCGGATGGCTGCACTTTACAATATGGGATTGGTGAAGTGCCTGAAGCCGTTACCGATGCAATCATCAAAAAAGGGGTCAAGGATTTGGGCATCCACTCCGAGTTGTTTGCCGATGCCATGCGCAGGTTGGTGGTTAACGGAAATGTTACCAACAAATACCTGGATTTTAATTTTTCTTGTGCCTCCATTTTTCTTGCCAATGATGAGGAAGGTTACAACTGGATGCACTTCAATAGCTCGATACAAAGCAGGCCATCAAATATTACAAACTACATCCCAAACATTGCCAAAATGCCAAAAATGCTGGCAATCAACAGTGCCATTGGGGTTGACCTGCACAGCAATATCTGGGCCGATTCGCTTAATGCCACAAGCATCTACAGTGGCATTGGCGGCCAGGCCGATTTTCTACGAGGCTCCTATCTTTCAAAACTTGGAATCCCGATTATTGCCATGAAATCCACTACCTCAAAGGGTGAAAACAAGATTATGGCCAAATGTCCCGAAGGGATTACTACCACAGGTATATCTGCCGACCCGGTTGTAATTGTTACCGAGCACGGGGCCTTCAACCCACGGGGCTTGAATATTGCCGAACATGCAGTTGGGATTGCCCACCTGGCCGAGCCGGAATGTCGCGAAAAATTGCTGAAATACATTTACGACAGCAAGGAATACCACAATCCAAAACAGGCATTGAACGGCAATGCACCTAAGGGTTTTATTCCTTATGGGGATGTGAAATGATTTTGGTCCCTAACATTTCTGGATGGAAATGGCAAATCGTACAGACATGCCGATACAAATTACCACATTATCAAATTATCCCTATCTTCGCGCCAAATTTCAAACCTAAATTAAAATATTTAAAAATGAGAAAGTTAGCAGCATTTTCTGTTTTAGTACTTTTTGTAATGTCAATTACATCTTGCGGTGGCCCTTGTGGTGAATCCATCGAAGGTCAACGGGCCGGCATTATCCCCCAGGGAGTTGATTTTGAACCACTGCCCGGGATAAACATGAAAGAAAAACTCAATGAGTTCGCCCCCTTTAAGTTAACAGCCGACATCAGCCATTTGTCTGATAACGAAAAACAAATCCTTCCCTATCTTTTTGATGCGGCAAAAATTATGGAATCGCTTTATTGGAAGCAGGCCATTGGCAATAAAAAAGATTTCCTGTCGAGGATTGAAAACGCGGATGCCAAAAAATTTGCACATATCCAATATGGCCCCTGGGACAGGCTGAACAACAACAAAACCTATCTCACCAATGTAGGGCCAAAGCCCGCCGGTGCCAATTTCTACCCCGAAGATATGACCAAAGAAGAATTTGAAGCACTTGAAGGTACTGACAAAAAAAGCCTTTATACACTTATCCGCAGGGATGATGAGGGAAACCTGAAAGTGATTTGGTACCATGAGGCCTATAAAGAGGAACTTGAAAAAGCTGCTGTTTTATTGCGAAAAGCAGCCAACCTTGCCGATAATGAGGGCCTGAAAAAATACCTCACCCTCAGGGCAGATGCTTTGGTCACTGATGAATTCCTGCCCAGCGACCTGGCATGGATGGACATGAAAACCTCCAACATAGATTTTGTGGTTGGCCCCATCGAAAATTACGAAGACCAACTGTTTGGCTACAAAGCAGCTTACGAATCATTTATCCTTATCAAAGATCCTGTATGGAGCAAAAGGCTTTCGAAGTTTGCTGCCATGCTGCCCGACCTTCAAAAAATTGTCCCCACAGACGAAAAGTATAAAAAAGATATGCCCGGCTCCGATTCCGACCTCAATGCTTACGATGTTGTTTATTATGCCGGCGATTGCAATGCAGGAAGCAAAACCATAGCCATCAACCTGCCCAACGACCCGAAAGTGCACGCAAGTAAAGGTACACGTAAGCTTCAGCTAAAAAATGCCATGCAGGCCAAGTTTGATAAAATCCTGGTGCCCATTTCAAAGATGTTGATTGCACCCGAACAACAGGGGCATGTTACCTTCGATGCCTTTTTTGCAAACACTATGTTTCACGAGGTTGCTCACGGCATGGGGGTAAAAAATACCATTAACGGAAAAGGTACGGCGCGTGAAGCTTTAAAAGAAACCTACTCGTCAATTGAGGAGGGCAAGGCCGATATCATGGGCTTGTGGCTTGTTGTGAAACTTCGCGAAATGGGCGAAATTACCGAGGGGGAATTGATGGACAATTACGTAACATTTTTTGCCGGTATATTCAGGTCGAGCCGTTTTGGCACTGCCAGCGCCCATGGCAAAGCCAATATGATGAGGTTTGCCTTTTTCAGGGAGCAAGGCGCGTTTGCCCGCGATGCAGATGGATTTTACAAGGTGAACCCCGATAAGATGGAAGCCGCCATCAACATTTTGGTTGACAAGATACAAGCCATGCAGGGCGAAGGCGATTACGAAGCTGCCAAAGCCTGGATTGCCAAAGATGGTAAAGCTGGCCCCGATCTGAAAGCTGACTTAGACAGGCTTAACCAGGGCGGTATCCCGGTGGATATTGTTTTTATACAAGGCCCCGAAGTGATGGGGTTGAAATAAAAGAATTTTTTTAGGATAAAAAGCCCGGATATTGCATTCGGGTTTTTTAGTTTATGGATTTTTGGGTTTGGCTGGAATTAACAGATCATCCAGTTACTTGCTGACTGGGAGTTGTGTCAAAATGGGGAAAAACCTTTTAAAATCGATCCCTTAAAATAAATAGTTATGATAATATCCAAGCTACAAAAAGTTCGACCACTGGATGATTACCTCCTGCTTCTGACCTATGAGAATGGAGAAAAAAGAAAATTTGATGTAAAACCATACCTTGATTTGGGCATATTTAAAGAATTAAAGGATAAAACTGTATTCAATACAGTTCGCAAAAGTTTTGATACAATAGAATGGGCAAATGAGGCAGATCTGGATCCTGAAATTATTTAAACTTACATGTAAACTACAAAACCATTTTCCTGCTTGGTTATGGTGTGGTTACCATGGTGGCCCTTGGGTTTTGTGTTTTTGTATTGCCGATAATTATGAAAGGATATTTTCGTGAAGAAAACTGGACTGTTGGCAGACAGATTATTTTTGTGATGCTGATCTTCTTTCTTATCGGCCTGGGAAATTATTTTTATTCGGCCATCTTTTTTCGAATAACTGATAATTGGGTGATAGGAATGTTATCTTTCCAGGGCTTTACATTATTAATCGGCATTTTTCCCATAACGGCCACTACCTTGTATTCACACAACAGATACCTGCAAAAAAATCTGAAGGAAGCCAAACTGGTCAATGTAAGAATTGATGATGATGTAATACAGGGAGCCGGGGGTAATTCTGATAAAAAGATAATTCTGTCATCGGTGAACCAGGGCGACGGACCGGTTGAAGTTTTGCCCAATGATTTCCTGTTTGTCCAATCCGAAGGAAATTACCTTGAGGTTTATCTGTTGGAAGCCGGCAAGCCCCGGCACCGTTTAATTAGAAACACCCTTGTAAATGCTGAAACAATGTTGCAGGGGTTTTCCCCTCCATTAATGCGTTGTCACAGAAGTTATATTGTTAACCTCGAGCAAATTGAAAAGGTTAATGGAAACGCACAGGGACTGTTATTGAAAATGAAAAACTGTGAGGAAAAAGTCCCGGTCTCAAGAAAATATATCGAAGAGCTAAAGAGCAAACTAACCTGAATAATTCATCGCGCAAAGACGCAGAGACGCAAAGTCTTGAAAAGGAGAAAAATAATAATTGAATTGTATAAATTCTTAAATATTGAATTTTCTGAGCATAGTTTGTTAATTTACTTATCCTTTGCGCCTTAGGGCTTACTCAGAAATAAGTCCGGGAATTTAGGGGCAATATTTTGTGCACAGGCAAGGCAAAAAACGCAATCATAGCAGGGATATAGTGAGTATTTTTAACGAAGCATGTGTGCAAAAGATGTTCATAAAAACCGGAAGTTATTTTTGAGCAAGCCCTTAGAGCCTTTGCGAGAGGTTTTATGAATATTGTAGGCTACACTAATTATTTTTTTTATAGAAACAGATTCCCGCGAAACGGCTTTAATTTCCAAATTCCACATTAACATCCCGTACGAACGGGATTAAATTATTTTAGCCCCCCCCCTTTGCAATTTGTCCCAAACCCTGGTATTCGTCCCACCGTTATTACACTCGTCACAATACTTTGTCATTCATCACAATGATTTGGTTTGAGCCTGAAAGCCGATGTAGTTTTGTCAGCGAAATATTTATTCATTGTCAAACTAAAAACATAATTAACATGAAAAAGCATTGGATTTTAGGAGTAGCTGTAGTTTTGGTAGCAGCAGGTTTTATTTCAAATTATTTAGGTTATGATACTTTTGGATCAGGAAAGTTTGTAACCGATTATTTTGCCGCCGGCGATTTTGCCATTGGAATATTTGCCGCCGGCGATTTTGCCATAGGTATCTTCTCAATTGGCATTTTCTCAATCGGTATCTTTTCGATTGGTATCTTTAACATCGGCCTGTTCTCGATTGGGATATTTGTAATTGCCTGGAAAAAAAGGTCACTTTTCGATAAGGTCAGGGGCTACAACGAGCAGGAGAGAGAGTAGTGAATAGTTAGGGATGCCGGGTGATGGGCGATGGGTGACGGATGTCGGATTGTTAAAACTGATTACCGATTACTCAAATTCCCTACTTTTGTGCCATAAATTTAGGATATGGAATATCAATATTTTGAGTTGGATAACGGGATTAGGGTAATTCACAAGACTGTTCCCGGCAAGGTTGCGCACTGCGGGGTTGTGATAAATGCCGGCTCAAGGGATGAACTGTCCAATGAAGCCGGCATGGCCCATTTTATTGAGCACATGTTATTTAAAGGTACCATCCGGCGGAAGGCATACCACATTTTAAGCCGGCTCGAAAATGTTGGCGGCGATTTAAATGCATACACCGGCAAGGAAGAAACCTTTGTATTTGCCTCGTTTCTCGACCAACATTACGCAAGGGTGCTCGAATTGTTTTCAGATATTTTGTTCAACTCAACTTTTCCGCAAAAAGAAATTAAAAAGGAAAAGGATGTGGTATTAGATGAGATAAATTCCCTTAAGGACACTCCAAACGAATTGATCTTCGATGAATTTGAAGAGTTATTGTTTAAGGGGCATCCCTTGGGGGGGTGCATACTTGGAAGCGCAAAAACCGTAAAATCATTTTCCCGGGAAGATATCCTGGGCTTTTTATCTAAGAATTATCTTTCAGGTAAAATGGTAATTGCATCGGTGGGCAGCATAAAACCTGAAAAACTTTTTGCCACTATTGAGAAGCATTTTGGTAACGTGTCTGACAAAAACGGACAATCCAACCGCGTCCCATTCAGCGATTATCAGCGGCATACGATTATTGAAAGCAAGTCTAATTACCAGGTACATCACATGATGGGCGCAATGGCCTACGGAATTAAAAACGACAAAAAGACAACGTTGGCCTTGCTGACCAATATTTTAGGTGGGCCGGGCATGAACTCCCGCCTCAATTTAGGGATACGCGAAAAATACGGTTATTGTTACAACATCGAGGCCCACTATCAGCCCTATTCTGATTCAGGAAGTTTTAATATTTACTTTGGTACCGACAATGGCTATTTAGAAAAATCACTCAGGCTTATTTACAAAGAACTAAAGTTGTTGAAGAACTCAAAGTTGGGGTCATTACAGTTGCACAGGGCCAAACAGCAAATTATTGGACAGATGGCCATTTCGCTGGAATCGAACCTGAGCGAAATGATCTCAATAGGAAAAAGCCATCTGTTTTACGACAGGGTGGACAGTTTTGTAGATATGATTAAAAAGGTTGAATCAATATCTTCATCCGATCTGCTCGATGTGGCAAACGAAATTTTTGACTATCCTAACTTTGCGTCACTAACTTATACACCTGGGAAATAAAGAAAAGCGCAACGACGGAGAGGTGCAGGGAATTATCGAATTCAACGATTTTTAGTTTAAGAAATGTGTGAACGTCAGACAAATCAAAAATCATATATTCCCGCACGTGCGGGATCAATCTGAAATTATAAACTGTCGACTTTAAAGACGGACTCTAATTAATCAAATTCATTTTGTATTTATAAAAAACTGAGTTTATGCAAAAGATTGCCATTTTTCCCGGCTCCTTCGATCCCATTACCTGTGGGCATGAAAATATCATCAAACGTGCTGTTACATTATTTGATAAGATTATAGTTTCGATTGGGCAGAATTCCGAAAAGAAAAATTATTTCACCTTAGACCAAAGGATGGTTTTCATACAAACGGTATTTCAGGATTATCCCACTGTAGTGGTTGATAAATACTCAGGGCTAACAGTTGATTACTGTAAAAAAGTTGGGGCAAATTATATTTTAAGGGGATTGCGTACTTCGGCCGACTTTGAATTTGAACGCTCCATTGGGCAGGTGAACAAAAAACTGTACCCCTCAATAGAAACTATTTTCTTGCTGACCTTACCCGAATTTACGGCTATCAATTCCTCGGTTGTGAGAGACATACTTCGGCACGGCGGGGATGTAAGCCAGTTTATCCCCGAAGGGTTGAAGCTCAGGTGATGGATGGCGGTAACGGATGTCGGGTGACGGACTGCTGACTGCCAACGGGTATCAAGTGATGGGTGGTGTTATGGGTTGAAAGGATTAGACGTGATTGCCCATAAAGTAACTAAATTAATTTGAAAATATCGCTAACATGTTAGCATTAGTAACTTTTTAAGAGCCTAAAATTGATTAACTATCTATACTGGCCCAGATGGGCTAATTTCATATCGTATGTTTGAAGATTAGCGTTTTAACAATTATTTCATAATAAATGTAAAAGCCATTTATAATTTTATATACTTTTGCCGCCGAGAGTTTGAAAAAAGTTGAAGTTCTATAAAATAAAAATCTGAACATGCTTCTTTTTACCTCTCACAGTTAATTTTTTCATTAATTTATTATTTTTTTTTATTATGAACATTTTTGTAGCTAACCTGAATTTTAAAGTTCAGGAAGAAGATTTAAGAGAAACTTTTGAAACTTATGGTGAAGTTGATTCCGCAAGGATCATCACCGATCGTAACACAGGTCGTTCTAAAGGTTTTGGTTTTGTTGAGATGCCTAATTCAGATGACGCAAGCAGGGCCATTGAAGAACTGAACGACAGAGAAATGGAAGGAAGGAACTTGGTGGTCAAGGTTGCTGAAGAAAGAACAGAACAACGCCGGTTTACCAACCGCAGGCCACAGTACTAATATTTGGCTTAAAATGGTTTAAAAAAAAGCGGGCTAATGCATTGGCCCGCTTTTTTTATTTAACATTTTAATTAATTACCGGACCTGAACATATTTTATTCTTTTTATTATTATTATAAACCTTATTAAATTTATCATCTATGAAAACAAGATCAACGATTATTGCACTTTTTTTTGCACTGTTAATGTCCCCGGCATTGGATGCACAAGAGATGAATTACCAGGATTTCCTTGATGAAGCTAATACCAGCATTAAATCAGAGGATTATAAAGAAGCCATAAATTCGCTACAAATGGCCATTAGTGAAATTGAAAAGCTGATGATTGTACAGATACGGGAAACCTTACCTGCTGAAGTGATGGACTATAAAGCCGACCAATCAGACGATGAAAGTTCGGCCACTGCAGCCATGGGCATGTTTGGTGGGGGACTATCGGTTGAGCGTAACTATTTTAAAAATCCCGGCGACTGGGATAATTATTTCAAACTTTCGGTGCTTGGTAATTCCCCGTTGTTGGCTTCGGTCAATATGATGCTTTCCAACTCAATGTATTTAAACAGCGCAGGTGGCAAGGTTATTAAAGTGGGGGCAAGAAAAGGTATGATGACCGATGAAGGGGAAGGGGATTTTAAATTCCAACTGCCACTAAATAGTTCACTTATTTCGGTTGAGGGTTATGGCTTTAGTTCAAGTAGTGCCTTTATGGCCGTTATAAACAAAATTAATTTCGAAGAAATTGCCAAAGCTTTAGGGGAATAAAGCGGTTTGATTTTCACTCATAACATTCGTCCATAAAGTCAAATTATTTTAATTTCAGATTATTCCCGCACGTGCGGGAATGTATGATTTTTGATTTGTTTGGCGTTCACATACTTCATGAATCAAAAATCGTTAATCTTCAAACTTGTCCGTATGGATCATAAATCAGATTTTTTGTTACTTTACTTAGGCGCATCGTAGTGTGGCTTTTTTAATGGTCTCGCTTATAAAGCCATTCTGCAAAGCCGATTAACCCGTTTATTTTATCTTGTGGCGCCGAAGAAGATTTGATTGCCTTCAGTGCCAGGTTGAAAAAGTTCTCCATTTCCAGGGTCGATTCTTCCTTCACTTCATATTTTTCAAAAATATCCAATACCTGGCCGATTTTTGCTGCGGCCCCCAAAGTTTTATCCTGATAAAGGCCGGCTAATTTTTTTCTGTCGGGAGGTGTTGCTTTTTCGAGGCATTTCAACAGGAGGTATGTCTTTTTGTTGGCAACGATATCCCCACCAATACTTTTCCCGAATTTTTCTTCACTGCCAAATGCATCCAGCCAATCATCCTTAAGCTGGAAAGCCAGGCCTGTATTCACCCCAAAATCGTAAATCAAATTTGCATGTGCGGCATCGGCATTTGCTATAAGCGCACCAATTTTAAGGCTGGCTCCAAGCAGGACAGCAGTTTTTAGCCTGATCATTTCCAGGTAATCACGGATAGTTACATCATTCCTGTTTTCAAAATCCATGTCATGTTGTTGCCCCTCGCACACCTCAATAGCAGTTTGTGTAAACGTGTTGAGAATGGCCGGCAGGTTTTTGTGGTTTCCCGATAAAATATATTTGTATGCCAGGGCAAACATGGTGTCGCCCGAAAGGATGGCAATATTGGTGTCCCACTTTTTATAAACGGTTTCACTTCCCCGCCTTTGCTGGGCATCATCCATAATATCATCGTGGAGAAGGGTGAAGTTATGAAAAATCTCAAGCCCGATTGCAGGCCGCATGGCATCCTCAATGTTTCCGCCAAACAAATCGCAACCTGCCAAAACAAGGACAGGGCGAAGGCGTTTGCCCCCCATGTTCAGCGCGTAATCAATGGGGTTATACAGGTTGGCCGGAGAACGTTTAAAATTTTCCAGTTTCAGAAATTCGTTGATTTTTCGTTTGTAGGCTGCCAGTTTTTCCATTTGATTTTAAACTTAAAGGCCGGAATGTGTGGTAATACTACAATTTTAGGATATCCGGTTAAATTAGTGCTATTCGAATTATCCTTTTTATTTTTGAAATTTGTTGTTTGGCATTATCCACTATATTCGTAGTAGAACCGAATGTTTTTCCACTACCTCTCTAACAGGTTCATCAGATAACCGCCATAACCACTTTTTAGAAGGGGCTGGGCAATTTCTTCAAGCTTTGTGGCATCAATATATTTCATGCGGTATGCAATTTCTTCGATGCAACCAACCTTGAGGCCCTGCCTGTGTTCTATAACTTCAACATACTGTGATGCCTGTAATAACGACTCGAATGTACCGGTATCCAACCAGGCAGTCCCCCTGCTCAAAATGCCAACTTTTAGCTTGCCTTGTTCAAGGTAATATTTATTGACATCTGTAATTTCGTATTCGCCCCTTGCACTGGGCTTGATGTTTTTTGCGACTTCTACAACCGAGTTGTCGTAGAAATACAATCCCGGTACTGCAAAATTCGATTTGGGTTTGGCTGGTTTCTCTTCAATAGAAATTGCTTTTTGGTTTTCATCAAATTCAACAACCCCGTAACGTTCAGGGTCCGAAACGTGATATGCAAACACCACTCCGCCATCGGGGTCATTATTTTCCTGAAGGAGGGTTTGAAACCCACTACCGTAAAAAATATTGTCGCCCAAAACGAGTGCCACCTTTTCTTTTCCAATAAACTCCTCGCCAAGTACAAATGCCTGGGCAAGCCCGTTTGGTATTTCCTGCACTTTATAGCTGAAGTTGATGCCCAGGTGGGAACCATCGCCTAATAGTTTTTCAAAACCAGGAAGGTCTTGGGGGGTTGAAATGATCAAAATGTCACGGATGCCGGCCATCATCAATGCCGACAATGGATAATAGATCATTGGTTTGTCATAAATAGGCATCAATTGCTTGCTCAATGCCAGGGTAATGGGGTGCAGCCTGGTACCGGCGCCACCTGCGAGGATTATTCCTTTCATAGTTGTGTGTTTTTAAATTTCTGTAAAAATGATGATTTTTTTTGATCTGGCAAAAATAATAAACAAAAAATGCCGTCCTCTTTTATTAAATTGTATTTCTGTGAAAATACTTGATAAAATGAAGAAAATCATATTCATATCATTACTTGTGTCTTTCTACTTTTCAAGTTTGGCACAAAGCACTACAGTTCTATTTACTTTGGAAGATCGCGACCGGATTATCCGTACAGAACAGGGAATAAATTTGTTGCGCAACGAAATGAATACCAGGTTCGAAAGTATGAATGTAAAGTTCGAAAGCCAGCAGCAGCAGATTAATGACCTGAAAACTATGTTTGTATGGGGGTTTGGGGTTTTGATCAGTTTAATGTTATTTACACTTGGTTATACAATCTGGGACAGGCGCACTGCATTAAACCCTGTATAAAAAACAACAATAAGTTTGAAAGAAAAAGTGAAAAATATAGAAAACATCCTTATAAAAGAAGCCGCTACCAACACACGGTTTGCCGAAATATTACGTACTTATGGCCTGATGTAAAACTTAGGATAAGTTTTTTGACATCCATCCACACACTTCATAAATTATAAATCGTTAATCATAAATCATAAATTGAATAGCAGCTACTTTATAGCTATGCTCCAATTTAACCTAAGCCGACCCACGTGTATCGATACCTTCTATCCTAAGTTCGTCCAATTCTATGTCTATTTCCTCATCAAAAATTTCGAGTAGCGGTTCGCTAAATTTTTTGGTTGTAATGCGTTTATCCAAAGTGAGCAACAGCGATGGCAACAGGAAAAGATTGGAAAGCAATGCAATCAGCAACGTAAATGCAATCAGGTACCCCATGGCCTCGGTGCCACCAAAAGTTGATAATGTAAAAATGCTAAAGCCAAAGAATAGCACAACCGACGAATAAACCATGCTGAACCCGGTTTCGCGCAGGGCATTGATTACCGAAACCTTGATGTTCCACTCGTTGAGCCTTAATTGTAAACGGTAGCGTGAAAGAAAATGGATGGCATTGTCCACCGAAATCCCCAGTGCTATGCTAAAGATCAATATGGTGGAGGGCTTGATTGAAATGGCCAGGAACCCCATCATGGCGGCTGTCATAATTTGTGGCAACAGGTTTGGTGTCATCGAAATTACAATCATCCTTGCCGAAGTAAACAGCAGTGCCATAAGTATGGAAATGGCAATCAACGCCAATATCAAACTGGTAAGCAGGTTCTTAATCAGATATTTGGTGCCTTTTAGAAACACTACGCTGGCACCGGTAATAGTTACATTATACTTGTCGGGCGGGAAAATTGAATCAATTTTCGGGCGTAGTTCATCTTTAATCCGCTGGATATCGTTTGTCCCGATATTTGCCATCTGCACACTTATCCGTGTAACCTGCATACTGGTATCCACAAATGAGTTGATAATGGTACGTTTACCACTCTTCGCATCAGGCACATACCGCATAATAAAATTTTTCTCCTGACTGTTGGGCAGGCTGTACATGGCTTCATTGCCGCCATAAAATGCCTGCTTGGCAAATTTAACCACCTCCGCAACCGAAAGGGGTTTCGATAACTCTGGATACCCTGACAAGACTTCCTGCAACTGATCTATCCGTTTAATTGTGGATAGTTTAAGGACACCTCTCGGCTTTTTGGTGTCGATGGAAATTTCGAGTGGCATTACCCCTTTAAAATGTTTTTCAAGAAACATAAGGTCTTTATAAAGTGGGTCGCGATGTGGGATATCATCAACGATGTTACCAGTTGTCTTTAGAAGCGAAATCCCATAAAAGCCGATAAGTACAAACACCACAGTTATAACATAAATTATAGTCCTGTAATTCTGTACTATAAAAACGATTTTTTCTACAATTCGGCTTACAATCCCTTTATCAAGATGGCTGGTATGTTTGGGGTGTGGCGGCGACAGAAAACTGAAAAAGATTGGTATTAGGAACAGCGTCAGTACATAAGCCATCAATATGCTGAGTGAGGCCACCACGCCAAATTCAATTAAAACCTGGTTGCCGGTAACAATAAAAGCTGCAAAACCGGCGGCAGTGGTGGCATTTGTCAAAAGGTTGGCATTGCCAATAAATATCACTACCCGGGTGAGTGATTTGATTTTGTTACCGTGTTTTATAATCTCCGAATGGTACTTGTTCAGGAGGAAAATGCAGTTTTCTACTACAATAACAATAATAAGCGGTGGCAGGATACCTGTAAGTATTGTGATTTGATACCCAAAAACTTCAATCAGCCCCAATACCCAAACCACATTAATTATCACGATGGTCATGGTTGCAAGGACAATTTTCCAGTTTTTGAAGAATATCAACAGGATAACTGATGCAATTATCAATGCAAGTACCACAAACAACAGGAGCTCATTTTCGATCTTTTTGGCCCTTATTGTACGGATGTAAGGAAGCCCGGAATAATGAATATCTACATCATGTTTTACTGCAAAATCATCGCCAGCAATGGCAGGGAGTAAACTTTTTCGATCAGGCTGTCGAGTTCTTCTTGCGTATCTGGCCTACCTTGAAAAACAGGTAGAAAGTCGAATTTTTTGGTGCTGTCGTTTTTGCTAAGATAATAGAGTTTAGAAAATGACACAACCCCCTCTACCCCATTGATTGTACCAATTTTTTCGGTAAGTCCGTACCATGCATTAAATTCATCAAGTTTGTAAACGTTGGTGTCCTGTATCCCAATAAACAGTACACTTCCATCTTCTCCAAACATTTGTTTAAATTCGCGGTAAGCAACACTTGTTGAATCGGAGGGAGGGAGCATTTGAACCATTTCGTATGACATGCTCACTCTTACGGCGTGGTACCCCATAAAAAGAGACAGTAAAGTAATGATTGCCAGGTTCCAATACCTGCGTCTAAGAATTAACCTTGCCAAATATGTCCACATGAAGATATTCTGAGTTTGGTATTATAATTGCAGTAATTTCCAACTGCATTTTTCATAAAAAAACGAGCACGAAAGTATAACTTAAATTAGAAATAGAAAAATTTTGCCAAACTTAATTCCCGTATTCCCCAAATTATCTATCAAAAATATTTTAGCCATGAAAAAAACCCTGATCTTCCTTTCTGTATTGGTAATTGTATCTTGCACATCAACTAATAAGATGATTAAGCATGGCCAATATGATGATGCCATTGATGAGTTGGCCGTAAAACTTAAAAAAAAACCCGGTGAAATTAAATCTATCCTGCAAATGGATTCGGCACTTCATTTGGCAAACAGCAGGGACAAGGGTTATATCACAGACCTAAAACTGAGCGGCCAGCCTGATATTTGGCGCAATGTTTATGATACTTACCTGCAGCTCGACACCAGGCAACAAAAAGTGGCCATGCTCCCCAAAGAGGCCAGGGAACAGTTGCAGTTTGCCCCGGAAGGTTACACCTCATTTTTGTCCGGATCACGAAAAAAAGCCTGTGCGTATTACTATGCGCTGGCCGAAAAAAAACTGGCTTCCGGTAATTCGGACGACCACCACAAAGCTATACAATTATTAATGGGGATCGACTCGCTGAACCCTGAATATAAAGATGTAAAAGAATTGTTGGCAAAATATGAAAAAGCTAAACCGGTAAATATTTATTACAGGATCGTGAATAAGTATTCCAACCAACTTTCGCCTTCTATGAAAATGGCCATCAAAAATATTGATCTTTCAGCTTTTGATCAGGCTGGGATTAAATTCCTCAACGAAAAACCAGAAAACAGGGGATACCAATATTATGCCGAGGTTAAGATTAACAATATCATGATCTCACCCGAGAAAACCGAGGAAGTTTTTTATACCGAATCTGCAGATATGCAGGATGGTATTGCCTATAAGGTAGATGAAAATGGTGATTTTGTTTTGGACAGCCTGGGCAATAAAATCGAATTCCCGAAATACAATTCCATAGCCTGTTATGTTACCGAAAATATCCAGCACAAATCGATGCTGGTGTCCGGTACCGTAGAAATCCTGGAGAGGGCCACTGGGGATAAAATTGCAGAAAAGGAGGTAGTTGGGGAGACCAAATTCAATCATCGTTCGGCAATATTTAAGGGCGACCTGAATGCTTTGTCTGCTGAAACCTATGAACTGATGGGCAGCCGGGAACTTGATTATCCATCAGATTTTGCAATGATAAAAATAGCTGTTGCAAAACTGGGCAAAAATGCTGCTAATGTTGTTGCTGAAGAAATTAAAAAACACAAAGCACACTCAGAGTCAAAAAAGTAGGCGCTGATGGTTGTTTTATTTGAATGTTTAATCATATGACAATTAGACTTACCAAAGGTAAAATCAAAAATATAGTGGGGTCGTTGCCTTATTATGAAATACTATGTGTAAGCAGAAAAAATTCTATTCAATGAAATTAGCGATTAGGCTTATTGCAATAACAAGTTTGTTTGTATTGATTGGTTGTGGTTCAGTGTCTGTGGTAACCTATAACAAGACCAAGGGTTCTACAAGGCAAGATATGGATCAAATATCCGCATCAGAATCTTCAGTCCTACCAGAAGATAGATGTCAAGAGTGTTTTGTTGTGCCAAAATCAGGATCAAATAGAGACTTAAGGAGAGGCTACTACTTTGATCAAGAAGAAGGAAAGTGCAAGCTGTTCCTCTATGGATCGGGTGCAGGTTGCATACGACCTCCTTTCAAAATCCTTAATGAATGTATAAGTTGTTGCGGAGGGCGTAAATAATCAATGAAACTTTTTTGCAACAGGGAATTTAATGGTAAATAAGGGGTTTTATAGAAAATTAAATAACTTCGGCCTCTAAAACAAAATGCCTATGCAACGAGGTAAAGTACTTTTTATCGATACGGCCCATCCCGTTTTAACTGCTGACCTCACCGGTTTTGGGTTTCAATGCGATTATTTTGAAGATTATAACAGGGAAGATTTTATCCGGGCCATCCCCGAATATTGCGGCATTATTGTCCGTGGGAAGATTACCCTGGATGAAGATTTTCTTTCAAAGGCATCGAACCTTAAATTTATTGGAAGGGTAGGGGCAGGGATGGAAAATATTGATGTTGGATTTGCCGAATCCCGTGGTATCGCTTGCCTGAACGCACCTGAAGGGAACCGGGACGCTGTTGGGGAACATACGCTTGGAATGTTGCTGATGTTGATGAACAACCTGAGGAAGGCCGATAACGAAGTAAGGAAAAGTATTTGGATCAGGGAAGGCAACCGTGGGCATGAGATAAAAGGCAAAACGGTTGGGATTGTCGGTTATGGAAATATGGGGGGCGCCTTTGCTCAGCGGTTGAAAGGCTTCAATGCTAGGGTAATTGCCTACGACAAATACAAATTTGGTTATAGCGATGAATTTGTGGAAGAGGTGGATATGGAAACCATTTTCACGGAAACCAACATCCTGAGCCTACATGTGCCCCTTACCGATGAGACCGAATACCTGGTTGATGACAGCTACCTCAAAAAATTCAGGAAAAATATCTATGTCATCAATACTGCCCGCGGAAAGGTTTTAAATACTTCCAGCCTGGTGCATAATATGAAAACAGGAAAAGTAATTGGTGCTTGCCTCGATGTGCTGGAATATGAAAAAATGTCGTTTGAAGCTATCGGTGAAGATCAATTACCGGAAAATTTTAAATACCTGGTTAATTCCGACAGGGTGGTGTTATCCCCTCATATTGCCGGCTGGACACACGAATCAAATTTCAAGTTGGCGAAGGTTATTGTGGGGAAGGTTATGGATATTTTCGTGTAATTGGAACTATCTTTAAATTTTGTCATTGTCCGATTTAAGTTGCCTCCTTATGGGAACCCATCATTTTCTCTGTGATGGGGAATGCCATAGCGTTATGGGTTTTTTCCTTATTCCTTATTACTAATTCATATAGGTATTCAGGTGAAAAGTCTAATTTATCATCCCAAGTCAGGGTCCAACTGTCTAAAGTGAATTTCTTAAAATAATCTTTGTTTTTTAGGGGTTTGAAAAGACTACTATTTATGTTGTTTTTTAAATCAACAATACCAGTTATTCCGTTATTGAAAGTTAATTCAATTTTATAATCCCTAACATAGTTCGCCCTTGTTACCCATACTAAATCCATAATTATTTATTATGCTCACTAAAATACATTTTTATGATAATTCCGTAAAATCTACTAATTTCTGGCATATTGCAAAGATACAAAAAATGGTTATAAATTTAACAGGTAACCATTTTTATTCATGAGTCAGGTCTAAAAAGCCATATTTTGCCGCGAATGCGCTAATATATTTTTCTAATTACTTTATAATCATTTGGTTGAAAACAACAAAATTTCGCTAATTTTCAAAAACTTCGTTTTTAGACTGGACACATTCATGTAAGGGAGTCTTACTAATTTGCTACGGTTTCCCAAGTCCTAAACAAAACTAAACGGCTCCCAATTCAAAATCTTAAAGAAATCGAAATCTTCGGGGTTATCAATTAATTTCCCGGCCTTCCCGTAATCAGCCTCAGTAATATATTGATGGTTGAAACCGTAAACCATTTTTGCTTTTTGTGAATCGATATTTACTAATCGTGGCCTCACCTTTCCGTTTTCGTCTTCAACATCTTTAAGATATAATGGTGCGATATCGCCTTTGGGATCGGATGTAACCATGCAACCTGTGATGCCCTCGTCGAATAATTTCTTAACGCCCATCCCCAACAATGCACAATAAAGCAGGTCGAAACCTACCGGCTGGACGCAACGCAATTCGTAGCCCAGTTCCACCGGACGGCTTTTTACTTTCATGCCAAGGCGTTTTAGTTCACGCTGCACCAGTACATTAAAAATATGTGCCTTGCTAACGTTGCCCAATTCGGGGTGGCCGTGGTCGTCGTAAGTGAAGTTTATCCCGGTCGATTCTATCTCCGCATCCGACATAAAATGGAAGACCCCTTCGCTGATCATCACTGCACCATAGGTAATTCCAAGAACCTGTCTTTTGAGGATTGCTGAAATAACAAGTTTCACAATTTTGCGGATGGTAACTTTGGTTTTGTTGAACATCTCGGGGATGATGATCATCGGGTAATGGCAGGCAGCGCCTATTCCAAATGCCAGGTGGCCGGCTTCGCGCCCCATTGCCGACACAATAAACCAATTGCCGCTGGTCCGCGCATCTTCATAAACCGTTTGTGCAATCCTCACCCCTTCCTGCTTGGCCGAGTGATACCCAAACGTGGGCGATCCTTCCGGCAGGGGCAGGTCGTTATCGATAGTTTTTGGCACATGGATGTTCTGGATTTTTACATCATGTTCATTTAAAAACTTTGATATCCTGTTGGCCGTTGATGCCGTATCGTCCCCACCAATAGTAACCAAAAGCTTAACGTTGTTTTTGATGAAAAAATCAGTTTTAAACTCTTCGTCCTTAGGCTTATGACGGCTCATCTCAAGTGCCGACCCCCCCATCTTAAAGATTTTATCGGCCTGTTCAAAATCTATTTCCATAATTTTAGGGTTGTCGGCAAAAAGGCTTTTGTACCCTTCATGCAAACCGATAACGCGGTAGCCACTTTGCAGGAATACTTTTGCAATGGTACCGAAAACTGTGTTGATGCCTGGTGCAGGGCCGCCGCCTGCCAATATTGCGATTGCGTTTTTCATAGTTTTTCGTTTTAAATTTGAGGCCGCAAAAGTAGGAAGATTTAGGCTTTAAAAACAGAAGCTGAAACAAAAAAGCCTGACAGATTTTTCTCAACTACAGATACAGTAGAACCGTTAGTCCACTTTTATGATTGTTATCATTCCCGTTTTAAAACCAGACCAATGTCTTTTATACCTCAACCGATAACTGATTATATTTGGTTTACGCATATTTCTTACATATATTTGGCTTTCATCAATCAAAAATCAATTATGAAAAAATTACTATTTATCTCACTTCTATTAATTTGTGGCGCATCGACATCAACTGCTCAATGGAGTATTAATCTCCATACCAACTTTAAATTGAATGATATTTATTTTGTGGACAGCGATTACGGATGGGTGGTTGGCAATGGTAAAATCCTTGCAACGGAAAATGCCGGAGAAACATGGATTAGCGCAAGTATTGATCCGGGAACAGAAATAAAATCAGTACAGTTTGTTAGCCGGGATATTGGCTGGGCAATAGGAACAAAACAAACCGGAAATGCTTTTACTGAAGTTCTTTACAAAAGCGTTGATGGGGGTAAAACCTGGAACGTAAAGGAAATGGCAAATCCAGGGTGGTTGACCTGTTTTTATTTTGTTGATGAACTAAATGGTTGGATCACAGATGTGGGTGGTATAATTCATTTAACTGTGGATGGTGGCACTAACTGGCAATTGATCGAAACTGGCTCTGATAATATTTTAATGAGTATTTATTTCCATGATCATATCAATGGATGGGCTTTAGGTAATGCTGGACAAATACTTCGGAGCACCGATGGTGGGTACACATGGGATATACAAAACTTTGGCTATGATAAGCATTTTGAAACTATTGTTTTTGCCGATTGCTGCACAGGTTTTGTTATGGGCGGCAATTTTGATTTGCCAAGTGTGATTTACAAAACCACTGATGGTGGGATTTCATGGAACAAGATAAATAGTAATCTCATTGGCAAGATCAAGTCGGCTTATTTTGTGAATGATATGGTTGGTTATTGCACTACCGAATTTGGATACGTTTACAAAACGACCCTTGGAGGAGCTTTGTGGGATTATATGGATCAAAACCCCTATCCAACTCCTGGGTTTTATGCAATTGTTGATGTGTTTTTTACTGATAAGGACCATGGCTGGGGAGTTGGGGAATCCTCCATATTTTCATTAGATGTTGTTAGTGATATTGATTTAATTCAAGATGGTACGACTGGCAACCATTCACTTGTACAAAATGTACCCAACCCTTGCTCTGGTGAGACACTAATTAAATTTTCAGTCGCATGTTCAACAAATGTAAAGCTAATCATTAGTTCAGTAAACGGGACATCAAACTGTGCTAACACTACCATTGTTGAATCCAGGACAACCCAATCCATACCAATATCTTATTTATTTCTACCAATAACTGATTCCCTTTAATTTATCTATGAATATTGAGTATATATGCACTTATTAATTAAAAATCATTCAATTATGAAAAAAACATTATTCATTATCATTTTAGTTGTTTCCATTTTTGATGTTGTACATGCCCAGTGGAAATTAAACCTGGAAATAAGCACTAGCTTAAATTCAGTATATTTTGTTGATGATCTAAATGGTTGGGCTGTTGGAACAGGTAAAATTCTGAAAACAAATGACGGTGGGCAAACATGGTCAATGAAAGCTGTTGGTTCATCTGTTGAACTAACGTCTGTTCAATTTGCAAATAAGAACCTGGGATGGGCAGTTGGAACAAAACAGCGAGGCTCACTATCTGTGGGAGTGGTATTTAAAACAATTGATGGGGGTGGGTCCTGGCGGGAATTTGAAATTACAAGTTCAGGCTGGTTAACGTCATGTTCATTTGTAAATGAAAATATGGGTTGGATCACAGGTGAGGATGGTAAAATACATAAAACAGTAAATGGCGGAACCAAATGGCAAATGATTGAAACAGGCTCTGATAACATTTTAAATGGTGTATGTTTTGTTGATCATGACAATGGATGGGCAATTGGTAATGGCGGACAAATTCTTCGTAGTACCGATGGGGGATTGACATGGAGTATTCAAAGTTTCGGTACCAATAACCATTTTGAGGCCATTTTTTTTATAGATTGCTGCTTAGGTTTTGTTATGGGAGGCTCATTTGATAATATGAGTGTGATTTTTAAAACTATTGATGGTGGAATATCATGGGAGAAGTTAAACTGTAATCTCTTCGGCAAGATTAAAGCCGGATATTTTATCAATGATCAAGTAGGTTATTGTGTTTGTGAAACAGGTGGTATTTTTAAAACAACCAGTGGAGGATATTACTGGGAAGCCTTTTACCTCGTGCCACTTCCTGGAGGCCGTCCATATTTTTTTAATGATGTATATTTTTCAGATAAAGATCATGGTTGGGCAGTTGGCGAGGGTTACATTTTTTCGACTGATATTGTAAATGGCACTATCTTCACAAACAATGGTGTTTCGGGTTATCCATCTTTATTGCTTCAAAATGTCCCAAATCCCTGCTCAGATATAACCACAATTTGTTTTTCAATAAAATCCACAACCAACGTCGGGTTGACGATCTATTCACTTTCGGGCACTTCGATTGATAGAATTGTTGACCGGGGGTTTAAACCCGGCGATTATCAATTTACCATAGATTTAAAGGCCTACCAAACTGGCATTTACTATTACTCATTGGTAACTGATTCATTTGCAGAAACAAAAAAAATGGTAGTGGTCAGGTAAATCCATGATTATTTCGAATTACATTTTTCGTTAATAAAGAAAACCTAACAGGTTTTTAAAACCTGTTAGGTTTAGTCGTAGATCAGGAAAAACCCAGCAGGTTTCAATATCTATCAATCCATCTTAATCACCTTGATTATTTCAGTTTTATCCTTATTAGATATCCTGATAAAGTAAATTCCGTTCTTCACTTTATTTCCATATTGGTCGCTAACATTCCAACGAACGCTTTGCAGCTGAGAAGGAATCCCATTAAATAATTCAGACACCACACTTCCATTAATATCCAGAAGCTCCACTATGGTTGATGATTCAGAAACAGGTAAATCTATATTTAGCTGATCAGTAAACGGATTGGGGAATATATTGGTTTGGTTTTCTGGAAGTTCATCAATTTCGCTGATCAAGTCCATATCAACTACCAACATGATTTTGTTTAGCCCAGCTGTGGTTGTTATCATAATTGAATCGTAAACAATGTATTGATCTGGTACTATTCCAATAATTGCAATTTCCATTTCAACCGTTTCCTGCGGGAGCATTTCGTAAGGTAAAGTGACTGGAAAATATACATACCAGAAGCTGGCATCTACTTCCTCGAGAGTAACCGGAACCACAGAATTGTTGGTAACTGAAAAAGTGTGTTCACCAACTTGAGATTCTTCAATAACCCAAATAGTATCGGGATTGGAAGTTACATTATAAACGAGTAGGTCGGAATCCCAGGCAACTACAACAGTATGCGATCCAACTTCCGTTTCAATATTAAGGTTTTCGTACAATATGTTCACAGTCACCAAATCAACCGGCAACGGGATAAAAACATTCAGTTCCAGTTCTTGTCCGGCTTCCAGGTTGTAGGGCAGATTGGGCAATGCGGGGTCAAAATACCATGGGATGTCAGTTCCTGTTTCTGTAATTTCATTTATCGGGATACCTGAACCAGTTCCATTGTTGATGTTGATCAACTTGCCCTCGATCATATCATCAATGGTGAGGAACCAGATTGTATCAGGGGTTACTGTAACATCGGCCAGTTCGGTAACATCGAAAGTTACAGGGATTTCAACTACAGGATTATCCGGATCGTTTGAGCTGATAATTATTGTTCCCTCGTATATCCCAACTTCAAGTTCTATTGCGGAACAGAGAACAGAGGCATCTAAACTTTCACCTGCCGTTAATGATCCGGAAACAGGGCTTGGAAGCCCCATCCACTGTATCTCACTTTCTATCCTGGTAATTGAAACTGTGATATTTGTTGCCCGGCATCCGCCATCACCATA
>NIVA01000036.1 GCA_002254335.1 Bacteroidetes bacterium 4572_114
TAGTTTTAGATAAAATGAAGAAGAATGCTAAAAAGTACCCTGTGGAAAAATCAAAAAACCTGGCGACTAAATATACTGAGCTGAAGTAGCCGTTTTTTATTTAAGATTTTTATTTGATTTTGTGCAATGATGAATGTAAATACAGCAGAAATAAAAAACAGTTTACACAAGCTTATTGTTGAAACCAATGACGAATCAGTCCTCAACAAGGTGCAGGCATATTTTGCCACGCTAACTAATCAAAGTTTAGATTGGTGGGATACGATTTCCGACCAGGAAAAAGAATCGATTAATATCGGTTTGCGGCAATTTAAGAATGGAGAAGGTATTCCGCACGCTAATGTAAAGCAAAAAGTTGATAATAGAAGCAAACATCAATTTTAGTACTGCATTTCAACAGCCGCGTAGCCGGTCGGCTGTTGAAAAATGAAACTACCGATGTAACTGGTTATAATAAGAAACTATCCCCAATAAATCATCTTGATCTTTATGTTTCAGTTTACCTCTTTTCATGTAGGCACTGATTTGTTCGCTATCTTCATCAAAACAATTAATGAACTCTTTTTTACGGCTCTTCAAAGCCATTGCCGGCTGATCCCCAAACTTTAAAAAGCAGGAACATTCGCGAATAAATTCCTCGCTGTCGTTGGAAGCGGAAAGACGTTGTTTTGCTTCACCATCAACAAGGCGGTACGATACTACCCACCGTTTAAGAAGGCTACATTCTCCATCTTCAAGTAATTCAAAATAGCCCTGTTTCAATTCATTTTTGCAATAGTAGTCCGTGTGGACGAAAACCTTGTCGGCAAACTGGATAAATTTAACCTCCCCCGGGTTTGCAACAGCCATTGTATCTTCATTGCTGATGAATTGCATTTGCTGAGTGTAAATATTATACCTGTATTTGTTTCCGCTAATCACGGTATTGTCCTTCATGATAATAATACCTTCCTGCCAATCTCCAATCAGGTAAGCACTTCCTGCCGTACCTTCCAGTTTAAAATCTGAATATATGGCACCGCCTGAATACAGTTCGTGTTGATTAGCAGTCTCGCTGGTCTGATGGTTGGCGAAAGCTGAAGTGGTCTTCCCTTTTGTCGGGCCTTGGGCGAATGACTGGCAAAAAACAAGCACAATGCCCATTACGATGATTAATTTTGTGGTCTTCATAACTCAATAATTTTGTGGTTAATTTTTTGTCTGCTTTTATTTACGTCAGAAGTTTGTGGTCAACGGCGAAATGGGGAGCAGACTTTATTTAAATAAAATTTGGCTACATTAATAAAACGCAAAAGCCTTATAGATGTTACAGATTTTGGGCTTGGGTTTTTTGACATTCAGGCCGTTATCAAATAATTATTTTATAGCAATCAAAAAATAAAATCTTTGGTGTTGCACTAATAGCATGTATTTCGTAATTTCTTACTTTCGCAAAAATTTTAATCGAAATTAAATCTTACAAATGTTTACAACCGATCCTTTGCTAACCGATAAGCAACCTTTTGTCAAATTATTAGTACTCCTTTTATTGATCGTTTCTTCAACATTAATTACTTTTTTTGTTGGAATCCTGATCGCCGTTCCAATTTATGGAACAGATGTCCTGGACAACCTGGTAAGTGCAGGCAAATTGATTACGGAAAATGACATCTCTATGATGAAATATTTTCAGGTTGTTAATCAGTTGGGTGTTTTTATAATCCCTGCTTTGCTTTTTTCGTATTTAATATCAAGAAATGTATTTGGCTTTTTGCGGTTAAACCGCAAGCCTGCAAATATGTCGATGATAATTACCCTGTTTCTTATATTTGCCATTTTACCGGCCATACATTGGTTTGTTGAGATAAACGAAGGCCTGCAGCTTCCCGGGTTTTTAAGCCGGATAGAAGAGTGGATGAAATCGAGCGAGGAAAGTGCTTTAAGACTTACCGAGGCATTTTTAAGCACCACCACCTTATCGGGATTAATTGTAAATATTTTTATGATTGGCATATTGGCTGCTATTGGTGAAGAGTTGTTGTTCAGGTCGCTACTTATCAGGTTATTCAGCGATTGGACCAAGAATACGCATGTAGCAGTAGTTGTTTCATCTTTGCTTTTCAGTGCCTTTCATTTACAGTTTTATGGCTTCCTTCCACGGTTTATCCTTGGGCTTATATTTGGTTATTTGTTTGTTTGGTCAGGGTCGGTTTGGTTGCCTATATTTGCTCACTTTTTAAATAATGTTTCGGCAGTAACAGTATATTATTTGGTGAAAATTGGTTATTTGCAAACCGATGCGGAACAATTTGGTTCCACCGAAAACAACTTGTTTCTTTTTTCAAGTTTCGTTATTTCAATCCTGTTTCTGGCAACGATTTACTTTGCCGAAAAGAGAAAAAACCCCATCCCGGTTAAAATCTAAAATTTCATAAATATTGTCTTTCATCGGATTTTATCTATATTTGCACTACTCATTTAAAATTATTTTATAATGAAAACCCAAAATACTTTCAGTATCAGATGCCTATCGTGCATCATTTTAATCATTACATTTTCGATATTACAATATCAAAATGCATACACGCAACCATTTGAAACGGAAACGGTTAAAGGGGATACAAAAAACCTCCATAATTCTGATAATTCCGGAAACCCCTTGCCCCCGGGTTGGGACACTTATTCCGTTATAGGAAACCCACATGGTATAATCGTTATGTTAAGTGCCAATCCACGGATCAACGATATTCCTATTTTACCGGGCGATTACATTGGTGCTTTTTACGAAGATGATTTCGGGGAACTGAAATGTGGTGGGGCAGATTTTTGGCGTGGTGATGAAAACATCATTTTTGGTGCCTTCCCCGATGATTATGATACTCCCGAAAAAGATGGGTTTTCCTATGGCGAAGTGATGCACTTTAAGGTTTTTTCATATACCACTCACAAAGAGTATGATGTTGACATCCTTGCCTTCGACCCCACTTATCCCTCAACAGACCAGTGGTACCCATTGGGGTTATCAAACATTATCGATTTGGCATGTTTTGTCGATTTCGATGCTTATGCCTCTGCAACGCCCAATCCGGCTTGTATTGGCAATACTGTTAATCTTGAAGCCAATATTTTCGTTGGCACAACAGGCAATTATACTTACTCATGGACATCAGACCCGGCAGGGTTTTCCTCTACACTTCAGAACCCAACTGTAGTTCCAATTATTAATACCACCTATTTCCTTGAGGTTTCTGACGGGGTGCTTTACTCTGATCATTATGTAGATGTAATTATAAACCTTGAATCAACTGTTGCTGCCGGGCCTGATGTTTTAATTTGCGAGGATGAAATAGCGCACGTGAGTTCCACGGCCACCAATTATAGCAGCATTTTATGGACAACAACAGGAGATGGCAATTTTAATGATCCTGAAATTTTAGGCCCTTTTTACACACCGGGCCCATTGGATGCGGAAAATGGATATGCACTACTTACGGTGATGGCTTTTCCTTTGGATAACTGTTTAAATACAGCAACTGATGGATTAACTGTGAGTGTTGGCCGGCTCCCTGAAGTGAACCTGCCCCCATCGGCCGGGTTTTGTGAAACACAGGAAATTTGGGTAACGGCCGATGCCAATAATTATTCTTCGTTGGTTTGGGCCACCAGTGGCGATGGTACGTTTAGCGATCCGAATTCTGAAACCACTCAATATTTTCCGGGCAGTTTCGACCTCAGCCTTGGTGATTTTATATTAACATGCTGCATCGAAGCTACCAACCCATGCTCTGGAAATGATTGCGGTCAGATGTTTTGCACATTTACCGAACCTTCATCAGTAAACGCGCCCAGCTCACGCACCAAGTGTGAAAATTTGCCCGTGCCCCTTAACAGTGTGGCCTTCAACTATAGTTCTATTTTGTGGGTCACTGCCGGTGATGGTTATTTTGAAAACCCATATACCTTAAGCACCAATTACATCCCGGGCGACGAAGACAATCAAAATGGTGGCACTATGGTAACTATCAATGCGTTTGGCAATGGCTCTTGCGAGGCCTATCCGGCAACCAAAGATGTTAATGTGATTATTTTGCCCCTGCCAGACGTAAATGCCGGTGATATAGAAGTTGTTTGCTCGGGATTTCCAATTCAATTAGATGCAAGTGTCGAGGATTATACTTCTTTTGAATGGTCAACTGCCGGTGATGGTTATTTTAGCAACACAGCGATTTTGAACCCTTTGTATTATCCTGGAAGTGGCGATATTGCTGCCGGAAACTTTGACCTGACCCTGACCGCCCAACCGGTATCTCCGTGCACAGAGGATGTTTCTGATATATTGGAAGTGGAAATCGTTGATCAGCCGGCAGTAAATATCATTACACCTTCGGGCCAGGACATATGCGAAGGGCTTGATCTTGACCTCCTGGCATCAGGGGCAGGGTTTATGGGGATTTTATGGGAAACCACCGGTGATGGTTTTTTTAATGACCCAACCATTTTAAACCCCATTTACTATCATGGCCCCGTAACCGACCTATCAGGGAACCCATTCAACTTAAAGGTTACGGCTTTTGCTGCACCTAATTGTTACCCGGATGCCACCGATCAAATTATTGTTTCATTTTTTCATGGGCCTTCATCAGATGTTGGTGAAGATATTACGGTTTGTGAAGATGATGTGTTTGTATCAGGATCGGCCGATAATTATTCATCACTCCTTTGGGAAAGCAATGGGGACGGGGTTTTTGTTGATCCCGGATCGCTCAACACACAATATATTCCGGGAAATCAGGATTTGATGGCCGGGACCGCCGAACTTTGCCTGGTTGCCTATGGGTTTGGAGACTGCCCAAATGCCAGTGATTGCCTGGTTGCAACAATTAGCCCAAACCCTTCAGCGGTAATTGGTATGGGGGAGGCCACAATATGTTATGGCGAAAATTATAACTTTGACCAGGCTGTATTTTCCGGCTATTCTTCGCTTTACTGGTTTACACCTGATGGCGGGGGGGGGTTTAACAATCCAGGTAACCCAAACCCCATCTACATCCCCAATCCCGCCATCGACTATCCGCTTGGCTGTATCCAGATTGGTGTGACCGCCGAACCTGTTTCTCCTTGTGTTGTGGCTGCCGAAGATTTTATGGAACTTTGTTTCCAGGCACCGCCTGATGTGGAGATAGGCCTTGTGGGGGATGAGATTTGTTATGGTGAAGATTATTATTTTGCTAATGTAATAGCTGACCATTATTCCGAATTGGTTTGGTTTACCGTTGATGGGGGAGGGACTTTTAACGATGTCAATGTTATCGATCCGGTGTATTACCCCAATGCTGCAACCGACTACCCGTTAGGTTGCATAACAATTGGGGCAACTGCCGAACCAATTTCCCCATGTAATGTTGCTGCAGTCGATTATATGGAACTCTGTTTCCAGGCACCCCCTGAAGTTGAAATCGGTGTTGAATCTGTTACTATTTGTTATGGTTCTTCTTATCAATTTGTATCGGCCGAAGCTTTGAATAATTTATCTGTTTTTTGGTTTACTGTTGACGGCGGGGGTATCTTTAACAATCCTGTTTGGATGAACCCGGTATATTTTCCTGATCCAGAGATTGACTTTGCTTTAGGTTGCATTACTATTGGTGTTTCTGCCGAGCCTAAGTCGCCCTGTGACGTGGCTGCCGAAGATTTTATGGATTTATGCTTCCAGGCTCCACCGGAAGTTGATGCAGGGATTGATGCTACAATTGAAGGAGGTGAAACCTTTTCTACTGTTGCAACGGCAGATCATTTTTCCCAGGTTCAATGGTCAACATCAGGTGATGGATATTTTGATGGCCCGGAAGAAGTAAATACTGTTTATAATCCCGGTATTGAAGATCTACAAAATGAGGGGGCAATATTGTCGCTGACGGCAAACCCAATGAACCCATGCATCTTGCCTGATGTAGATGACATGCAGCTCACCATCGACCAAAACGGGCAAATTATAGCACTGCAGGAAGGTTGGGGCGGCTTTTCTTCATTTATTGAACCCAACGATCCTTCTTTTGAAGATGTGGTATCGCCCATAAGCGGCCAACTTGTTTTTGCCCAAAACATGACACTAATTTACTGGCCGGGCTATGGGATAAATACTATTGGTGACTTTAATAATTACAATGGATATAAAGTTAAGCTCAACGCCCAGGCAGATTTATCGATCATTGGAAGTCCTGTAACTGATAAAACGGTTTCAATCCCTGCAGGCTGGAGTATTTTCCCGGTACTGTCCGATTGTGTTGTGCCTTATACCGAACTACTTTCGCAACTGATAGGCAATTTGATCATTATAACGGAAATTGGTGGTGATGGCGTTCTTTGGCCGGGCGAGGGTATTTATAACCTTCCGTGGTTAGAGCCAGGAAAAGCATATATGGTTAAAGTTTCGCAAGGTGCTGATTTTACTTTTCCTGACTGCACAACCTTAAAATTTGGGGAAAGCAAACCCCTGGAAGAACAACAATTGCCGATGCCATACAACAGTGTTTATAAAACTGCCGAAAAGCATTTGATTTGTTTCCCTGCAAACGTTTTAGAAAATGCGGGGATCAGGCCGGGATCAATAATCGCAGCCCATAGCAGCGATGGTAGATGTGCCGGGGCCACAACCTGGGAAACCGGAAGTGTAGCATTACAGGCTTATGCCGATGATATAACAACAAGCGAAAAGGATGGCTATCTTGACGGGGAACCAATAATTATAAGCGTATATGATCAAACTTCTGAAACAGTAACAGGGTATTCGGTTATTTACAGTTCTGGATTTGCAGATAACGAAGGCATATTTGTTGTTAACGGGGTTTCGGTGGTTGACGGGTTAAAAGCATCGGCCGCAGGGTTCGATAAACTTATCTTTAACAACATCAGGTTGTTCCCCAATCCTGCAAATCAGGAATTTAGTATTGTTAGTAATTTAAAAATTGATTGGGTTGAAATCACATCTTCCCGGGGCAATGTTGTAAAAAACACATTCCCCGATAACCAATCATCAACCAAAAAAGTTGAAATAAATATTGCCGGGTTAAATGCGGGGGTTTATTTTGTTAAGATAAAAACCGTTGATGGCCTGGTGGTCAAAAAACTTATTGTGCAATAATGACCGGTAAAAAGACCTGCCAGGTTTTGGAAACCTGGCAGGTCTCATCTCAATTATCTCAACATGCTCTGTTCTCCCTATACCTCCAAAATCAAATCAGCTATAATATTACGATTTCTTACATTCCCCTAAAATGCTGTTATCCTCCCTTTTACAACAATAATATATTTCTGTTTTAGTAATTGTGAAAATGCAAATAGCAATACTTTTGTGAAAAAATTAACAATGCTTTTTTGCACACAACAAACCATTAATAAAAAATGAAACCTACTCACATCGAGCACATTGGAATTGCTGTAAACAGCCTTGAAGAAAGCATCCCCTACTACGAAAATATTTTGGGGCTTAAGTGCTATGCCACCGAAGAGGTGAAAGACCAAAAAGTAAAGACAGCCTTTTTTATGGTTGGCCAAACAAAAATCGAACTTCTTGAACCCACCGGCCCCGAAGGCCCCATTGGAAAATTCATCGAAAAGAAAGGCACGGGCATCCATCACATTGCTTTTGCTATGGAAGATGTCGCCACAGCACTTCATCAGGCCAAAGAAAAAGGTGTCAGGCTGATTGACCAAAAACCACGCAAAGGAGCCGAAGGGTTGAATATTGGCTTTTTGCACCCAAAATCTACCGGCGGCGTTTTGACAGAGTTTTGTGGGATGTAGGGAGAGAAAAAAAACCTCATTCTAAAATCCATTAATCAATAAATAAACAAAATGAACAACCAGGACAAATTACAGCAACTCATTGATTTGCGTGTAAAAGCACGCCAGGGCGGTGGCGAAAAACGCATTGTTGCCCAACACCAAAAGGGAAAATACACTGCGCGGGAGCGAATTGAAATGTTACTTGATGAAGGTAGCTTCGAGGAATACGACATGTTTGTTACCCACCGCAGCCATGATTTTGGCATGGAAGACAAAGTGTTTCTTTCTGATGGGGTAATCACGGGGCACGGAACTATTGACGGACGTGTTGTTTATATTTTCTCACAGGACTTTACCGTATTTGGTGGTTCTCTTTCAGAAACTTTTGCCCAGAAAATTTGCAAGATCATGGACCAGGCCATGAAAGTCGGTGCCCCGGTGATTGGGTTCAACGATTCGGGTGGTGCCCGGATACAGGAAGGGGTTAAAAGCCTGGCCGGTTATGCCGAGATTTTCCAAAGGAACATCCTTGCCTCCGGGGTTATCCCTCAAATTTCCGCCATCTTCGGGCCTTGTGCAGGAGGAGCGGTTTATTCGCCCGCACTTACTGATGTGGTGATTATGAGCGACAAAACCAGCTACATGTTTGTTACCGGCCCAAAAGTTACAAAAACCGTGACCGGAGAGACCATTTCAGAAGAAGATTTGGGTGGCGCCACGGTACATGCCACAAAATCGGGTGTGGCCCATTTTAGGGCCGATGATGAGGATGAAGGCATTTTGCTCATCAGAAAAACTTTGGAATACCTGCCTCAAAATAACCTTGAAGACCCTCCTATTACCGAATGTCACGACCCGATAGACAGAAAGGACGATCATCTTAATGAGATCATTCCCGATTCAACATCAGAACCTTACGATATAAAAGATGTTATCCATTCAATTGTTGACGATCAGGAATTTCTTGAGTTCCACAGGCACTTCGCAAAAAATATTGTTGTGGGATATGCAAAATTTAATGGCCAACCGGTTGGAATAGTTGCCAATCAACCTAATTTCCTGGCTGGCGTACTCGACATTGAAGCTTCGCGAAAAGCTGCACGTTTTGTAAGGCTCTGCGATTCTTTTAACCTCCCAATTATTACACTTGTTGACGTGCCCGGGTTCCTGCCGGGGAGCACACAGGAATACGGAGGGATTATAATACATGGGGCAAAATTACTTTTCGCTTATGGTGAGGCTACCGTTCCAAAAATCACCATCACCCTCCGTAAATCATACGGCGGTGCCCACGATGTGATGGGGTCGAAACAACTTCGGGGCGATGCCAACTACGCCTGGCCATCGGCCGAAATTGCAGTTATGGGGCCAAAAGGAGCCATTGAGGTATTGGAGGGCAGAAAAATGAAAGGGTTCAGCGATCCGCAAGAAGCGGCAAAGTATGTTGAACAAAAAGAAACTGAGTACCGTGATAAATTTGCCAATCCTTACGAAGCTGCAAAATACGGATATATCGATGATGTGATAGAACCCAGGAACACAAGGTTCAGGATTATCAGGGCATTGCAAACCCTTGCTTCAAAAAAAGATTCTTTGCCCGCCAAAAAACATAGTAATATACCATTATAAATAATTAGAACAATGCTATCAGAAATCCAATTTGACCTGTCAAATGTTTCAGGTTTTAGTATAACGGTTGCTGTGGTTGGTTATATAATTGTTTTTGCCGCCCTGGTGATGCTGTTTTTTATTTATAGCAGCATCCCAAAATTAATCAATATCAACGTAAGGCAAAAGCTGAAAAGACAAGGCAAGTGCGAAGATTGTGGCGACCTGCATATCGAAGGGGACGTAAATGCCGCAATAAGCATGGCGCTTTACCTTTACTTAGATGAGGCACATGATGAAGAGAGTGATGTTATAACCATCAAGCGCATCTCGAAACAATATACCCCCTGGAGTTCAAAAATTTATTCTACCAATACTTATTTTAGAACGTTGAGACGATGAAAAATTTCAAGTTTACCATAAAAGGCCACGATTACGATGTTGAAATCAAGGATTTTGAAGATAACATCGCACATATCGAAGTAAACGGTACCGTTTACCAGGTTGAGATCCATTGTTAAGGATGGGGACGTAGTAAAACTTGGCGACAAACTGTTGATGTACGAAGCCATGAAAATGGAAAATACTATTACCGCAGAAAAGGACGGGGTGATTAAAAACCTGAAGGTGCAACCGGGCGATAGTGTGTTACAGGGCGAGATGTTAATGGAAATTGAATAACAGACAAATAATTTCAGGACAAATGAAAAAATTATTGACCGTTATCGGCATTATTTCAATACTTGGCCTCTTATCTTTTGCATTTCCCAAAACGTTTGAAATAACCGGCACGGGCACCGAAAAAGAAATCACCGCTCAGGACGGAAATGTTAGCGGTAGCAACCAGGCAGATGAAATGACCCAAACTGATGCCGGCAAGGGTATCAGCAAATTTTTTAGGTACAGCGGCTTTGCCAATGCCACGCCCGGCCACCTTGTGATGCTTTTGGTGGGATTGGTTTTCATTTTTTTGGCCATCCGTTTCGAATACGAGCCTTTACTGCTCATTCCTATTGGTGTGGGCATACTTATCGGAAATATCCCATTCATGCTCGAATCCGGGCTAAAACTTGGCATATATGAAGAAGGGAGTGTGATGAACTATCTCTATTTTGGGGTAACTGCCGGTATTTACCCCCCACTTATTTTTCTTGGCATCGGTGCCATGACAGATTTTTCATCGTTGATTTCCAACCCACGGCTAATGCTTTTGGGCGCTGCTGCCCAGGTTGGGATTTTTATAACTTTTATAGGGGCGCTTATACTTGGGTTTTATCCGGCAGAGGCCGGTGCCATTGGCATTATTGGCGGTGCAGACGGGCCAACGGCTATCTTCCTGTCGTCCAAGCTGGCCAACGGGATTAATATCCTGCCCGATGGCACTACCGTAAGAAACCTTATCGGGCCTATTGCCATTGCAGCCTATTCGTATATGGCACTGGTACCGGTTATACAACCACCAATCATGCGGCTGTTGACCAATAAAAAAGAGAGGCTTATAAAAATGAAGCCGCCCCGTGCCGTTACCAAACTTGAAAAAATCCTTTTTCCAATAATCGGTTTGTTGTTAACGGCTTTTATTTCCCCCAGTTCCCTGCCGTTGCTGGGCATGCTCTTTTTCGGAAACCTTTTAAAGGAAAGCGGCGTTACCAAAAGGCTTGCCGATACTGCCCGTAATTCGATGATAGATATTGTGACCATTCTCCTGGGCCTTACCGTGGGTGCATCGACCCAGGCCGATGTTTTCTTAACAGAGCAATCTATGTTAATTTTTGTACTTGGCGCATTATCATTTATGGTGGCCACGGCAGGGGGGTTAATTTTTGCCAAAGTGATGAACCTTTTCCTACGGGGCGAAAATAAAATCAACCCATTGATAGGTGCTGCCGGTGTATCTGCCGTACCCGACAGCGCAAGGGTTGTACAGACCATGGGCCTGAAAGAAGACCCCAACAACCATCTGCTTATGCACGCCATGGCGCCAAATGTTTCCGGTGTAATAGGCTCGGCTGTTGCGGCTGGTATTTTGTTGAGCTTTTTGCTTTAAATTTCCTTAGCGACTTGAAGTCGCTTAGGAAATAGAATGTTACTTCCCTTAGCGACTTGGAGTCGCTTAGGGAATTGAAATAGAACCACAAACTATTGATACACACCATAACGCCTATTGTTTTGGGTGTAATTGGTTCAGCGGTTGCGGCGGGGGGATGTTGATCTTTTTGTTATTAATTTCCTTAGCGACTTGGAGTCGCTTAGGAAATATCGGAATTCCCTTAGCGACTCCAAGTCGCCAAGGGAATAGCATTAATAAATATCATCGATATCCTTGTCAGAAAGAATAATATATGATTGGTCATAAAAATTCTCAACATCAAAATTAACAATTTCCCGGGCCAAAGCTTGATTGGCGAGTGTTCCATTTCTCAATCCTAAATAATCCCGGAAGGAGGAGAATTCCCAATTTTCCATTTTCTTAACCAATCCATGAAGCTTGGGGTTTTGGTGAATATAGTGAAAGCAATTTCTTGCATAAAATTCACCTTTAAAATTTAATTGTTTAGCTGTGGTATTGTGAGCAAATAACCGTCCTTTTTGGCCGGTCATTTTATTTATTGCCCTTGTGTATGAACTTAAAATCGTGCCTATATTTTTTGACAGTATTTGAACATTTGGCCGATGTTTTTCTCCAGTTGATAAACAACCGTTTTTATTTGCAATTATCATAAAATGAAAATGATTCGGTATAAGACACCATGCAAGAATTTCACAAAATGGAAATAATTGTTTCCTGATTTTTTCAAGAAAGAATAAGTAGTTATCCCTTTCAAAAAAAAGAGTCTCTTTTGATCTATTATAAACATGATAACAATAGTCTTCTTCGAAATGCATGGAATTATCTTTTTTGCTAAAGTATATCTTTTTATGTAAACTTTGAAGGGCTCGTTAATTTCCTTAGCGACTTGGAATCGCTTAGGAAATGGATAGTAATTTCCTTAGCGACTTGGAATCGCTTAGGAAATGGATAGTAATTTCCTTAGCGACTTGGAGTCGCCTAGGAAATGGATAG
>NIVA01000037.1 GCA_002254335.1 Bacteroidetes bacterium 4572_114
GTAAAACTATTTTCGGTTTCTGTAAAGGTTTCGTTGCCATTGTTTTTATAGAGTTTTGAAATTAAACTGCCATTGGCATCTAAACCTGTAAGAAATATATCCATATCCCCATCCTTATCATAATCGCACCACTCGTACGAAGATTTTATTGATGGGGGAATATCAACATCTGTCTCAGTAAAAGTTGCATCGCCATTATTTTTAAATATTTTGGTAAGTTGGCCTGTACCATCAAATCCTACTATCAGGATATCGAGATGTCCATCATTATTAAAATCAACAAAGCTTACAGAACCATCTACAAGGACGGGAAAAACAATCCCCGTTTCGGTGAAAGTATCGTTGCCCTTGTTTTCGTAAAGTGCTGTAATTTCAGCCGATGATGTATATCCCTGGATGATGATGTCCAAATCACCATCACCATCATAATCCCCCCAGGCAACATCACCGATATATGTGCCCGGGATGGGCAATCCCAAAACTTCGATAAACTCATCGCTTCCCCTGTTGTTATAAATTTTTGTGACCGCATTATTGCCCGCATCAAATCCTGCAACAATTACATCCAGGTCGCCGTCATTATCATAGTCGCCCCAGGCAACATCGCTCCAGTGCAAACCGGTAAGGCCGGCATCGATATTTACAAAAGGCTGGGCAAATGACGATCCCCAAATTGAGAGCGTAAAAATTAGCATTAATAAAATTGATTTTGTTTTCATGTTAGAATATTTTAATGTTTTTAATCCGCGTCTAAAGTATGTAAAATTTAGCTGCCAATCCAACGCAGGACAAAAATAAAATTTGCCGTTTTTGACCTTGACAAAAGAATATGTACTTTTGCCCCCGAAAATCGTGCTTTTTTACAAGCGGACCAATACTCTTTCCCCAATTGTGTGCAATAGCACGACTGCCGGAAACTCATGGCAGGCACTACCAAAAGCACTAATTACTAATAACATGAGAACGAAATGAGAAGTTGCACATCAAATAAATCATGAGGGGTTTAAAAAATAATGTGGAAGGATGGAAGATTGGAAGATTGGATAAATCCCCCAACTTTAAACATTACTATTCTCCATTTTTCAATAATCCCAAAAATTTAGATTGTATTAATGGATTTATATGCTGTGTTAAATAATTCGAACTTAGGTTAATTTAAACAATTACAAATGACATTTCAAGAATTAGGGTTGTCCGAAGATATTTTGAAGGCAATCGGCGAATTGGGTTTTGAAAAACCAATGCCAATACAGGAAAAGGTGATCCCCATACTGCTCGAAAAGAATGTGGATATCACGGGCCTGGCACAAACGGGCACCGGCAAAACTGCAGCTTTCGGGCTGCCGATTATCCAGCAGGTGGATGCCAGGGTCAACAAAACACAGGTTTTGATATTAAGCCCGACACGTGAACTTTGTATGCAAATTGCCAAAGACCTTACAAATTACTCTAAATATGTTTCCGGGCTTAGGGTACTTGCAGTTTATGGCGGGGCACACATTGTGGGCCAGATAAATGAACTAAAAAGGGGCGTACAGATTATTGTGGCCACCCCCGGAAGGTTGATGGACCTGATGCGGCGCAAGGTAGCAAAATTGAACAACGTTTTCAGGGTGGTGCTCGACGAGGCCGATGAGATGCTGAACATGGGCTTCTTAGACGATATCAACGAAATACTTGCCGATGTGCCCAAAGAGAGGAACACGCTCCTGTTTTCGGCGACCATGCCAAAGGAGATACAGGCCATAGCCCGCAAATATATGGTTGACCCTATTGAAATTGTTGCAGGTACACGTAATGCCGGTGCCGAAAATGTGAAGCACCTTTTATACACCGTCCATGCCAAGGATAAATATTACGCCCTTAAACGGCTGGCCGATTTCTACCCAATGATTTATGGGATTGTTTTTTGCCGCACCCGCCGCGAAACCCAGGAAATTGCCGACAAACTTATCCAGGATGGCTATAATGCCGATTCGTTGCACGGCGACCTGTCGCAGGCACAGCGCGATTATGTGATGCAAAAATTCAGGATCAGGAATATCCGCTTGCTGGTAGCTACCGATGTGGCTGCCCGTGGCTTAGATGTAAACGACCTGACCCATGTGATACATTACAGCCTGCCCGACGATAAACAAGTTTATACCCATCGCAGTGGCCGTACCGGCCGTATTGGGAAATCCGGCATTTCAATTGCCATTACCCACCTCAGGGAAAAATTCGGGGTGTCGCAGATAGAAAAACAAATCGGCATAAAGTTTATCAAAAGCACTGTCCCCACCGGGCGTGAAATCTGTGAGAAGCAATTGTTTAACATGATCGACAAAATGGAGAATGTTAAAATCGACCATTCCCAAATCGATACCTATTTGCCGGTCATCTATAAAAAATTGGAATGGCTTGACAAAGAGGAGCTGATCAAGCGTTTTGTTTCTCTTGAGTTTAACCGCTTCCTCAATTACTACCGTGATGCCGACAAATTAAGCGAACCAACCGAAGAACGTGGAAGAGGAAGAAGAGATCGCGACAGGGGAGAAAAAGGTAGAGATAGCAGGTCGAGGCAGAGAGATAACGATGGACGGGCGGAACAAGGCTACACACGTATTTTTATCAATCTTGGGAAAATGGACGGCCTGGTGCCCAATGGCCTGATAGAGATGATAAACAAAAATGTGGAAGGGCCTAAAATACCTGTTGGCCGCATCGACCTGATGAAGAAGTTTTCTTTTTTCGAGGTAAAAAGCGACCTTGCCAAAAAACTGATAAAAGCACTCAACCGCGATACCCATTTCAGGGGCAGCCGGGTAGCTGTTGAATTGGCCCAGGGAAAAGATACCCAGGAAAAAAAGGCATTTACAAAACGGGTCGATGGCGCCAGGAAGAAGAGGAAGAGGCGGTTTTAAAATGAATTTTCTCTAACGTTTCCATGTCCTTTGGACGATGGAAAGTTTTACACAATCCGACTTTCCAACGTCCGTCAGGACTTCGTCAATTCGGGCGAAAACAAAGCGGTGGGCTTGTAAACCAAAACGATAATGGGTTTCAACAAATCATTGGACCTTATTCGCCAATAATTCAACTTAATTGTTACAAAACCCATACTTTTCTTACTTTTGTAGTACTATTGGGTTCAGTCTAAAAAGCAAATATTTGGGTGAATAGCTGTCAGACAGTTAAGTTAAAAGTCAGACATATAATACTTTAGCTTCAATGTTTAGTTTAGAAGGCAACTGTCTGACAGCTTTTTATACCGGACTCATTATTTCAATGAAATGCAAAAGTTACTATCAATTATATTTATATTTGTTATTGCAATTTCAGGTATTAATATCTGGGGGCAAACGGTAAAACATCCCACATTCGGATCGATTACCAACGAGGACGGCCTGTCGCAAGGTTCGGTTACCTCCATCTGCAAGGATCAGTGTGGGATCATGTGGTTTGGCACACACGATGGCCTGAACAGGTATGATGGAAATTCGTTTGAAGTATTTAGGAATAACCCTGATGACACCAGCTCAATCAGTTCAAATAATATTTCTGCATTATTGTATGCTGATGGTTTTATCTGGGTTGGCACCGAAGATAACGGATTGAACAAATTTGACCCGAGGACTGAGACGTTTGAGCGCATCGTTTTTTTCAATCCTAATCACGAAATAATCAACAACCTTTCCATAACCAATCTGTTGAAAGATCAGGAAGGGGCTATTTGGGCCGGCACCAAAATAAATGGGTTGCTTTATATCGACCCCACCACCAATAACAAAGAAACCTTTCCCGTTAAAGTGCCGTCAAGCGGTAACGACAACGTGGGTATTATAGATATTGAGCCGGATGGGGAATTAATTTGGATTGCTACTTTTGGTAACGGTTTAATAAAATATTTACCAGGCCAGGGGATTATCGGGCACTTTTATAACCGTGAGCAAAAACCCGGGCCAGATTTTGATTCCTTATATTGCGTAAAAAGGGGGGACGATGGGTATTTGTGGCTTGGGGGCCGCGAATCATTCCTGCATAAATTCAACACAAATACAGAAGAATCAAATTCGATTATTTGTTCACCTAAGAATGACCTTGTGTTCAGGAGTGTTACGGCAATGCAAGTCCAGGGCGATTCACTCTGGATTGGCACATTAGGCGGGGGCTTGCATTTATACCATATACAATCCGGGAAATCGGAATTATTTTCAGCAGTAGCGCACCCCAAAGGGATTAATTTTAATTCGCTGCTTTCCCTTTATCTCGATGATACAAAAATGCTATGGGTCGGCACTAATGGAAAGGGGCTGAATATGTATCACCAGGGGACTTCTAAATTTACTGTATTTTCGTCTGACGAGAGTTTGGGGTATAAGATTGATGTCCATAGTATAAGGGCGATATTGGAGGTTGATGGCGACCTGTTGACAGGAGGTTACTTTGGTGTCAACAGGATCAATTCTGAAACCGGGAAAAAAAGTTATTTTTTGCCAAACATTTCGGTGTATTCATTTTGCCGGGATGCCATGCACGATGAACTAGTTTGGATTGGCACTGAAGGAATATCATTGTTCAATTATAATATGTTGAATGGAAAGCTCAACTATCTTATCCTCAAGCGGACAACAGATAAAGGTGAGGAAATACGGATTGAGTTCTACTATGAAATTGTGCATTATAAAGATGATATTTATTTTCTCGGCACAAGGGATGGGTTGGGGGTTTTTAACAGCACAATGCAAAAACTGACAGCATTTTATTTTCATGACCCCGAAAATACCTCAAGCATAAACAAAGGCGAAGTAAAAAGCATACTGATAACCCCTGAAAACAAAATTTGGATTGGCACAACCGGTGGGGGGATATCGGAATTTGATTTTGAAAATGGTTTGTTCACCAGGGCTGAAAACGATAACATAGAAGGTTCAGTATCATCCGGAAAAGTATTATCATTATTCTCTGGATCTGACAAAACCCTTTGGGCTGGCACAGATAGGGGACTTCACAGGTTTAACGATGATGGCCCTGTTACAACATTTACAACTGTCCAAGGACTTCCCAATGATATTATTTATGGTATATTGGGGGATAAAAATGGTTGCTTATATCTGAGCACCAACAACGGATTGTCATATTTCAACCCACAAGAAATTAGTTTTGTAAATTTCACTGTAAAAGATGGCCTGCCCAATAATGAATTTAATACGGCGGCATTTCACCAGGGCACAAGCGGCAGGTTTTATTTTGGCGGTGTATCCGGGATGATCTCATTTTTACCTGAACAACTTAATGTTCCCCTGCCCCCACTACGGCCACTCTTCAGCAAACTTTATAATTACAATGATGAAATGGAACTTGATACCCTCCTGTCATATAAAAGTATAGTAACTATTAAACCCGGGGCCAATTTTCTGACTTTCGAACTTAGTGCACAGAATTACCTGTTCCCTGATGAAAACTATTTTCAATATCAAATCCCCGAACTTTCAAACAAATGGATAAACCTGGGCCGCAACCGTACTTTATCATTTATCGATCAGGCCCCCGGGACATACAACATCTGGCTCAGGGCATCAATGGATGAGGTTAAATGGCAAAGTACCGGTAAACCTTTAAAGGTGATAATCCTACCCTGGTTTTACGAAACTCTGTGGTTTAAAATTTCATTTGTACTTTTGTGTATAGCAATTTTCTCAGGCATTTTCCTGATAAGGGTAAAGTTTTTAAAACAACAGAAAGACAAGTTAAAAACACTGGTAGGTGAGCGTACCGGCGAGCTGCAAAACACTAACCTCCAGCTTAACGACGAGATTGATATCAGAAAAAAAACTGAACACAAATTAAGGGAGGCCAATACCACAAAAGATAAGTTTTTTTCTATCCTGGCACACGACCTGAGAAATCCTTTTAACGCACTTTTGGGATTTTCGGAATTACTTTCCAATCAATGGGATGATTTTGATGATAATCAAAAACTTGAAATGGTGAGGGCAATCAAGACCAACTCAGAAAATACCTACAACCTTTTAGTTAACCTGCTTGATTGGTCGAGGTTACAGCGTGGAAAAATGGAGCCTTTAGTTGAAAGCGTCAATCTTTACGAAACCACTAACGGGATACTTATGGAGCTTAAGGGAAACTTTGAACTAAAGAAACAAGATATCCAAAATAAGGTCTCAACGGAAATATCAGTCAGTGCCGACCAATTTATGTTGGCGACCATCATCAGGAACCTGATCTCCAATGCAATTAAGTTTACACCCGTAGGGGGCAGCATTATAATCAATTCTACCAATAATCCCCAATCAGTAGTTTGCAGCATTATTGACACAGGCATCGGAATGGATGAAACAACCAGGAAAAAGATTTTCGATGTCGGTAGTACACAAAGCACTAAAGGGACAAATGGTGAAACCGGCACCGGCTTAGGGCTGATGATCGCCTATGAATTTACCAATTTGATGCAGGGGAAATTGTGGGTTGAGAGCAAACCCGGAGAGGGTAGTGAATTTCATGTGTTGCTGCCGAAAGCTTGATGCCCCGTCCCATTAATACAGAATACTTATCTGGCAAAATGAAACATCGTATTTATTTTTTATACCTGTAATGGCCAATAATTTCATATTCAAATAAACAATCTTGCAAAACCTGACCCCCGCCAATGTTATGGACAATCATATACCTTTTTATATCTGTAGATTTTATATTGGACACAAACCCTATATGGGTTGTCCCGCCCCCTAAGTCCCAACACACAATGTCGCCAGGCAGATAATCTTCCGGCCTGTCCGTAATTTGTTTCGTTTCGCCGTGCCGGGCAAAGAAAACCATAAGGTTTGGTACCCGCCTGTGGTCAATATTTTTATCTGTTTTTGTTAGCCCCCAAATTTTCGGGTACTCGTCAAAATTTACCTCCATGTCTTCATGTACCTCTTTTTGCAAATCAATCCCAAGTTTTCTATATGCCCTGATTATAACGTCGGTACACACTCCTCTATCATCCGGCACATCCCCGTTTGGATAGTCTATGCTAAAATATTGCGGGTCGTAAACAACCCTGTGTTTTGTCAATTCAAAAGCTGAGTCGGCAAGTTGTTCAAAGAAATAAATTTGGCCAACCGCAAAACTGATTGTCCAAAAAAATAAAAGTATGCTCAGGGATGTTGCTTTCATTTTGTAAAGAATTAACCGTTTTTCCCGGCGTACCAAACGGTAAGCTGTATTTGGGTGTTGTGATGTGTTACTACTTCCATGTTCAATCCAGGTTTTCTTAATTGTCCTTTTACTTTTTTGGGCTTTTCCAAATATTGGGGTTTCGGCTAAAATGAAATATAGTAAATATAGTAATCAGGCGATACTTCTTCATTGACTTAAGATACTTTCTTTTATTTTTTCCCAGCTTTTTCCTTCTTCTGGATTATTCATGACATATTGATATCTCAAATCCAATTCCTTTTCCATTTCATCCGATAACCCCGTTTCATCTTCATAAATACTGATAAAGGGATAATCGTTTGAAAGCTCTTTTAGTAAGTTGATGATGCTTTGCGCTTTTTTGTCTGAGGTATTAATTTTTACAGTATAGTTAATAGTGTTTCTGTTTGGTAAATTCAATTTTCCTAATTGGATTTTTATAACAAAAGTACTACATTAATTCGGTTCAAGGATTAAGGGAATTCTGCCGGACTGCTGAACTCAGGGTTATTCAAAAACCCCTCATCCCTCAGCGTTTTGATAAATGCCATCAAATCCGATTTCTCCGATGGTGTAAGCTGGATCCCGCCATTGGCAATGTGGTGCATCAACGGGTCTATTTGGGGTGTATTGATAAGGTCGTGTGAGTAAAATTCTATGACTTCCTCCAGGGTTTCAAAGCGGCCGTCGTGCATGTATGGGCCGGTAAGTTCGATATTGCGGAGGGTGGTAGCTTTGTAAGCGCCTTTTTCCATAGGGTCGCCGGTAATGAAATAGCGATCGTAGGGATCTGTGAAAACTGAATCCTTGCCGTTGTTGTAAAATTTATTTGTTGTAAAAAGCGGATTCCCAAAACCTCCGTGGCAATGAAAACAATCAGCACCCTCCTCGGTGGTAAAAAGCACAAAACCACGTAATTCTTCCGGGCTAAGTTGCACCTCACCAATCATATATTTATCGAATTTTGAGTTGGCCGAGATGAGTGTACGTACAAACTGCGCTATTGCTTTTGCAATCCTGTCAACTGTAACTTCAGGTGATCCAAATGCTTTTTGAAATAATTCAGGATATCCGGAAATATTTTTAATTGTGTAAACTACCTTTTCGGGAGATGAATCAAATTCCGCCGGATCGCTGATCACGCCCAGGACATCTTCCTCGATCGAGCCTACGCTTCCGTTCCATCCAAATTGCCCCGGGTTCCATACAAGGTTTATCATCGGCAGCATGGCATGGTGTGTCGAATTTCCGGTAACACCAAAAGGGTGTGGCCGGGGGGCGCCAATTTCAAAACTATTTTCCTGGTGGTGGCAGGTCGAGCAACTCATCAGCGAATCGGGATGTGTGCGGCCATTCAGGCGGCCATCATAAAACAGCAACCTTCCCAGTTCAATGCCTTCCACGGTCATGGGGTTATCGTCCGGAATGTTGAGTTGTGTGGGAAAACCGTATGGGATATTAATTTCATAAGGTGTAGGCTCATAAGGTTCAGGCTCAGGATCGTTGGTTTTGTTGCAGGAGATAATGAAAGCAATGAAAAAAGTGATGAAACAAAAATATACTATAGCCTTTGCCCAAATATGTGTTTTCATTTTATGAGATTATTTTTCTTTTGTGCCCATTGTTTTTTGTTTGAAATAAATCATTTGTTGCACAACTCCTACGGAGTTGTTAAATCCTCTTAACCTTTCATTTAACTACAATACCTAAACTCATACTGAGTTTTTTCAACCCGGTACGGGTTGAGGTATTGTAGTACGATGCATTTTCGGTTGATTTAAAAACCCGGTGCGGGTTTCGCTAATATAATAGAAACCACTGCCATAATTAAGTAAAGCAAATAATTCATGAAGCATTGTATAACTAGATGATAGCAACAATAATACATATTCCCCGTGATCTTTTTTTCACCACTCCAACACTTCATTACTCCTTCGACCGAAGGGAGTACGTATGGACACTTCATTACTCCAACACTCCAATTCTCCAACACTCCAATTCTCCACTACTCCAACACTCCACTAAAAACATCCTCCCCGCCATTCTCACACCCCATCTTCATGGCATCCTGGTTTTGCATAATATCACCGCCCCAAACATCATGATTATAAATGTGTGGGTTTTGAAACCAGTTTTCAACATTCATCCTTATTTCAAAGTTGATTGTATCGTTATCTGCAATGGTGAATGATGATCCGGGCAATTCCACCTCAAAATAATTCTGGATGAAACCGGTAATGGAGTCGGGGATGACGATACCGCCAGCATAGATTTGTCCGATCCCCAGATGAAAATCAAATGGTTTTACCATCCCATCATCGGCCAGCCATTTGCCGTTGAGTTTCATGTAGTGGTAGCCCCCACCTAACAACTCCGGCCAAAACATGTCCCGCTCAGGCGGGTTTAAAAACATCAACGACTGGTTTTTTTCTTCAGAAATCCCAAATGTAAAACTTATCTTTTCATAATCCCCCGGTTCGATGGGATCGTAAACCTGCCAGGTTTGTGTGCTTTCAATATCCGTGTCAACATAATGGATGTCTTTCCATTCATCAATTATTTGTACACTGCCATCGGCCCGGTGCAATTTTACATCCGAAATAAAATACTGGATTTCTTAGGGGGATCATCTGTTTTGTGGCATGAAAAAAAAAGGCAGAAAGAAATGAATAACAAAAAGTAGCAATTCTTACATCGAAATAGAGGGTTCCTATAGGTTGGCTTCATTATTAATAACTATTGCAAGATGATTTTACCAGGTTTGAATTTTTACGATTTCATCAAGATATAAGGTTGTGATACCTGAAATCTTTAGTTTTTTGTCGTTGGTCAAAAAGAAATTGCAGGATTGGTTTATGGCAGTTGCAAGTTGAATGGAGTCAGGTGTTTTAATGTTATACTTTGCCCTAATTTCAGCAGCAGCCTTTGCAATCTTCAAATCCAGGTCCAAAATGATTATTGTTTCTGATTCAGATAGAATTGTTTCGTACTGTTTGATAAGCTCAAATTGACCCAACCTAAAAGGTAGTACCATAATTTCCATAAATGTTATGGAAGAAGTAACAAAATCAACCTCTTCCCTAACATTCAATTTGAAAAGATTTGAAAGGAAATCCTGATATTTTACGTTTCCTTCAATATAGTATATTATCGGGGCAGTATCCAGGAATATCTTTGCCCCATGCAGTTTGTCTATTAATCCCATTGCCGTTCATTTTCAATGAAAGAATCCACATTTACATTTTTCCAAATACCAGAACCCAAACCACTTAAGTCTGTAATAAGATGTCTTTTCTTTTCGACTTGCTTTCTATCGATCATCTTCTTGATCATTGAAATAAGAAGTATCTTGGATTGATCGTTGAGAGGTGAAATTTGATCAATAAGTTCGTTTATTCTAAGTGTAGTTTCCATATTTTTATTTTTTTCAAAATTAGTAAAAAACTTAAAACTTCAATTAGCATTTCACTAAAAACGACCTGTGTCTATAAATATTTTTCGTATCTTTATCCCATTAAAAAACAATGTTACTGCGAATTTAGTGGAAATTTACAAATGCAAATTGGGTCCGGTCTAAAAAGCTGTCAGACAGTTATCTTCTAAAATACACATTGAAGTTTTAGCATTATACGTCTGATTTTTAACCTAAACTGTCAGACAGCTATTCAACTAAATGTTTGCTTTTTAGATTTAACTCATTCAAACAAAGCTATGAAAAAATTAGAATTTACTGTCGTAATTATGCTGATGGCCGCAATGGCCGCCGGCCAAATAAGGCAAACCGTTAAACCGGGGTTGAAATCAGTACCTCCCCCAAACAATCAGTTAATTGAAAAAGGGCCTTTAAATACTGCCTTCCTTACCTTAAAAAATCCTGTTGACCGCCCTGTCCCCAAAAAATCGAAAAGCAGCGATTTTGTTAATATCATTTCCATTGGTACTTCTGGCAATGCCGGGGGTTATGGGTATGCCGGGGGGCAGCGCACTTTGGTATGGGCCGATCAAAACCTGAATACTGTAACTAACTTTCACAGGTTGGGCGGTGTATCTATGGGCAGTGTCAGTGATATGGGCTATGATATTTCTAAAGATGGTGGGTTGAACTGGGAAAATCAGATCTTGGTTTGCGAAGCACAAGGTAGCGGAGGTTATGGGGAAAACGCCCGTTATCCCAATCACTGTATTTTTAACCCTGCCGGAAACACCGACCCTGAAAATGCTTACGTGGCTTTTTTTGCTGCTATGTTTAACAATGAAAGTTCCACTTCACTTTGGGGAGATTATTTGCATGGAAGGGCAAAAATTGGCGATCAATCAGATACCACCCGTACAATCATTCACTCAGATATAACTGCTGGCTTATACTTCGACAGGANATTACACAAACGGGCGACATTTGGGTGACAGATATTTCGATGTCAACGGATCCTGCTACCTATGAGCTGACCTATTTCGGGAATATCATCGTTTCACATGGCACCTGAAATGAAAGTATCGGGGATTTTGAGTTTGAGGTTTTTGCTTTAGGATTTCCTACCCTGAACAATCAGGTGCCGTTGGATACGAAAGTGGCCTTTGCCCCTGACGGGATAAACGGATGGATTGGTGTGATAGGTGATGGTGGCAGTGTGCCAATTTCTGCTGGGAGGTCAAATTATCCCATTTTATGGCAAACTACCGATGGCGGCCAAACATGGGAAGGGCCTGTCCCTACGGTTATTGCCGGGGAGGATGCCCCCATAGGTATTTTGAATTTTTTGAGCGACAACCAGCTTGTGGAACTTTTTGGTGTGCCAATCCCCCCCCGTGAGGAAATTGAATTTACCACTGCCTATGATTTCGATTTGCATGTGGACGCATGGGGCCAGCCCCACATTGCCGTGGTTGTTGGCGTTACCGGCGAGGGGCCATATTCGTTTACCACTAATATTTCAATTGAAACAGATTTCATGTTTGCTGCCCCTTTTGATCTTACCTATAACAATGACTACTACATTGCTTATAAGTTAGGGCCGTTAAAAACTTTCAGGGGACAATTTGGCGATCTTACCGAAGATAACCGCATCCAGATTGCCTCATCCTGGGATGGGGAATTTATGTTTTTTACCTGGCTGGACACCCATTTGCCAGGTGTTGAAGAAAATTGCAATCCTGATGTTTGGACTAGGGGATTGAATGTTCAAAGCCATTTGTTAAGCCATTATTGGGATACAACCGGTAATTCGCATGATAAGCCCATAAATATAACGGAATTTACAGAGGCCATGTGGCAGGCCTATTTCCAGGCCACGTCCCACTATGTTATATTTGGGGATGGCGACCCTTACTATTCTTTTATCATGCCTGTTGTTTATGAAGATATGAACCCTGAAGATCCATCGGGACAGGTGCAGTTCAAGTATATTTCAAATTTCAGGTATTTCCCATATAACTTCTTTGGATGTTATCCTCCCCCGGGAATTTCAGAAACAACAAAAAACTATCATGGGCTAAAGGTCACAAACAATTCGCCCAACCCGGAAAAATTGCACACAACTTTTAGTGTAACACTGGAACAATCAACAAAATTGAGTATCGATGTTTGCAATATTGCCGGGCAAAAGGTATTTGAAATGCCACCGTTAATGTATCAGCCGGGCGTACACCCGGTAACTTTAAATATGTCTCCATTTCCGGCAGGGGTTTATTTTTATAGTGTAGCTTCAAGTGAGCAAACCGTTACCGGGAAAATGATTGTTGAGTAGTCTCCCTTTTGAAAAAGGGGGACGGGA
>NIVA01000002.1 GCA_002254335.1 Bacteroidetes bacterium 4572_114
TTGCACTATTTAGTGTATTATCGTCATTCCAAAAATCCCAACCCGAAAGATCATCAACCAAACCATTTCCGTCATCGTCAATTCCGTTCATATCATCGTCATCCCATACAACGCCGTCACCATCTAAATCTTCACCGGGATTTACCCAAATGTTTCCTTCCAAATCCTCGTGTAGAATATCCGTACCAGTATCAAGAATACCAATAACAACCTCTGGGCTGCCGTTTTCTTTATCCCATGCCTTGAAAGCATCAATGCCATATGATGGTGGTAACGCATTAACATCCTCATGTAAATGCCATTGTTCCCCATAATAGGTATCGGTTGCGTGAACAGCAAATACACCAATTGTACTTGGTTCAGCCATTTCAATGGAAGGATTCGCAATGAAGTTTTCCACTACTTCTAATGTGGGAGTATTATCAGTTATTTCCAAATCGTAATATCCAAGTGAATTGGAACGAACAATAGTACAATTATTCATTTGTACAATTTGATTTTTCTGGCTTTCACTTACTCCCGAAACAAATTTAACTATTATAATTGATTCATAGACCTCAAATTGATCCCCATTGTAAAGCTGGTACCATATTGAATCAATCTTTTCATAAGTAATACCATTGATTAGTTTTGTTTGTGCGTAGCCAATACACAAAACGCCAAACAAGGCTACTGTTAAAATGAAAGTTTTTTTGTATTTCATAATTTAATTATTTTACTTGAATGTATCTTTTTGTCATGTTGAAAGTGCACAATATATAGTCCATTTGTAATATCTTCTTCGTTATTATCTCTACCATCCCAAATTATTTCATATTCACCTTTTGTTTTATTTTCATTTACAATTGTCTTTATTAATCTACCTTGTAAATTATAAATTGAGATATTTACGATACCTGATTTTTTAATATTAAAAGTGATCTTTACCTTTTTCTTAAATGGGTTTGGTGACACATTCAAAGAATTATTTTTGGTAAAATCCAGATTGCTTTCAGTCTGTGTGATGTAATTTGTATCATAAATCCAAACACCGTCGCCATGTGTTGCCAGGTAATATATATTTTCATTAACAAATGGAATGATGTCGGTAACCCGGGTGTTGTATTTTCCTTCTAACTGTTGCCAGCTGGTTCCTGCATCCGAACTGTAAAATATCTTATTATTACGCGTAGAATAAAACAAATAATCGGGATTCTCATCATAAATTCTGAAACAATAAATATTGTAATTGGGGAAAGGCCCGTTTTGATATTCAGCTAATGTTTGAAAACTATTGCCCCAGTCGTAGGATACCTCCACAGAAGAGTTGCCATATCCGGCGAGATTTGTTGCATAAATAATATTTGCATTCTGTGGATGAACAGCAATAATCAGTTTCTCAAAAGAGTTTTCCCAATTAACACCACCATCCGTACTCCGGTATCTTCCAAGGTATAGAGTGTCCGGATGATTGGGATCCATCACTATTTCCCTGTAAACAGAATTAATAGATTCACCGAAAATAAATTCCCAGGAGTCTCCCCAGTCTGTTGACTTATATACACTTGATATGATTTTATAGTACAAAATATTTGTTTCTTTTGGGTTTATAGCTATATCGTTAATGTTACTAAACGTAGCAACAATTTCCTGGTATGTTTGCCCGCCGTCAAAACTTCTCCACAAGCCCCGCCCCCCGAAATAAATGGTATCGGGATGTTCGGGATCACATTTAACAACAGTAAAATGATCCTGTATGATGTACTCCCAGTTAAAACCGCCGTTTATACTTTTCCAAAGCCCCTGGTTGCCTGCAGCATATATAATATCGCTATTTTTGGGATTAATTTCTATGTCGAGAATATAGGAATTCATCAGGCCGGTGTTTTGAATTTGTGTTGTAATACCTCCATCTTCAGAGTGAAAAACACCGTTATAAGTGCCGAAATATACATTGTCGGTGTTTGAAGCTTCAGCTTCACAACGATTTTTTAAGCTGTTTGTTCCAATAAAATATGAAATCTTATCAACCTCGAACCAGGAAATTCCATTATCCGGACTTTTAAGAATACTAAAGTCTTCCGATTCTCTCTCAATATATAAATTAAAATCGGTATCGGCATACATACTCATTACCCATTTATAGGGGTCTTCAAATCCTTCGTAAAGGTTCCAGTTTTGCCCTCCGTCATCAGAGGTGAACAACCAAAAATCTCCCCAATCAGTTAAAACCACTCCCCACCATAATTGACTATTTTGAGGATCAATGTTTATTTCAAAGAATTCAAAGAAATCCGTAACTGTTTGCCAGGTATTTCCATTATCATAACTTTCCTTTATTCCCCAGGGAAACCCGGGTTCGCCTGCACTTCCTATACATGTAATTATGTGGTCATTATCGCCCGGGTCTCTTTTTATGTCGGTTATCCTATAGGTGTTTCCATTGGGTAAACCTTGTTCTAAATTCCATGTAACCCCTCCGTTGAATGTTCTGTACATTCCTCCATTTGGAGGACAAGTACCCGAGAAAGATTTGCCTGTTCCCAGCATAATATCATCGGTATCTTGCAGGTTGATCTTAATTAAATTAACGGCCAGGGTATCGGGCAATGTTTCGTTAGCTTTTTGCCAGGTAGAGCCGCCGTTTGTACTTTCAAACAATCCCCTCTCCTGTGTTCCTATCCACAGCTGGTTCTCATCCTGCGGGTGTACAGCAACGGCATAAACCGGGTAATAATCGCCAAAATACCAACAGGGCAAGGTTGGTGGATTATTCAATGAATCTTCATATTGGGGAAGGATTTCTGTTGAACAGTATATCCATGTTTCACCCCCGTCAATCGTTTTATAAACTCCACCGGAATATGTTCCGATATATATAACATCATGATTCGAAGGAGCCATTGCCAGCGATATTACATAGGCACAGTGTGGCCCCTTTCTAAACCATTTTGTATCGTCTAACAAAATTGTTTGTGATTGAGTAAACAATCCAATTAATATTACAGTTATTAGCAATATATAATTTTTCATCTCTTATACTCAATTTTAATTGTTTTTGTTATTTAACGCTTTTTATTTTCATTTCGATTATAAGCACTTTTAAATTATTAACAATTTTAGGTCAAAGTTAGACTGAGCCAACAATTTCCAAAATTACAAAAAGTTTTTCATTTTCCACTTCTTTAGTTTTTAATTGTTTTGTGCATAAGCCCCAATTTAAGCTCTTTTGGTTTTTCCAGCCTATGGCTTGCGTTTCGGCTAAAACCGAAAGTGCTTAAATGTGCGGTGGCTTTCGCCTTGTTGCTATCGTCTAATAAAGTTACTTCCGACTTATTTAAGATTATTTCAAAAGCCTCTATACCTTCCTTATTTTTTGCAAATCTTGTATTTATTGTTTCGTAAAGAGAAGGATATGGTATTATTATGTTACCAAGTGAAAGATACTCATACAATCCAATAGCTTGATTATGATAACTATCCCTTTTGTCATAAAGGCCAAACCAAAAACCTGTGTCAACAAGAATATTATTCATAACAATTATTGGTCAAGTATATCCTCATCTATTGGCGCATAACCTTCCCAGGGGGAAGCTTTCCTGTTTCCAATAATAAACTTACCTACTGTAGAAATTTTACCATCATTATTTTTATGTTTAAATATTGCATATACCCTGTCCCCATTTTTAAACTCAATATTTTCCTGAAGATCATTTATCAATTCTGTCATTACATCAGAACTAAATTTATATTTAAAGTATGTAACACTATTTCCACATTCTTTGGCTTCATTAGTATCAAGCCATTTGTAAAGACCCGGATAATCGCCTTTTATACCAAGGTCGTATGACATCCAAACACTTTGAGTTTTCATTTTCAATATTTTATAGATTAATAGTCAAATGCACAAGTTTTATTGTCCGATGATGATTTTCCTTGTTTTTAATAATAAAAAACATTTAGGTAAACGCAATAAATAAAAACTTTAGTATCTATTTTTATGACAGATATTTGCTCTCAAATTTAGGGAACTGCCAGGCTAATTAAAGATGTGGATCCCTTTTCTTTACCATACTTTTCTTATCAAATTGACTGGTGATGTCTTTTAAACCTTTGGTTTCTTTGGTAACATCATCTTTTAGTTTGGTTGTTACTTTACGGATGTCACCTGTTTCGCGGTCGATCTCATCTTTAATTTCGCTGGTGGCTTTTTTAATTTCGTTCATACCTTTACCTATCCACCGGGCAATTTCAGGTATTTTATCCGGCCCAAATATGATAAACACAATGAGCACTATTATAAAAATCTCGCCTCCGCTGATATTGAAAAATAAAAGGGTCAATGTTTTGTAAATTTAATTTTGGTTAAATGGTTTTATTTTGCTTTCGCAAAAGTAAAAAAAAAAGTCCCGTTAAAGACATCATGCCAATAACGGGACTGTAATATTTTTTCTAAAGAATTTATTTTCGGCCTTTTTTGATGTTCTTTTTAACATCTTTCTTGCTGTTTATTTTGAGCAGATCGTAGGCTATCGGGCTGGCAACAAACAACGAAGAGTAGGTACCGACCAGGATGCCAATGAGCAAGGCAAAAGTAAAGCCCCGGATTACTTCGCCACCAAAAACAAAAATGATGAGCAATACGATCAGGGTTGTGCCTGACGTGTTGAGGGTACGGGCCAGGGTACTGTTCAAACCATCGTTAATATTGTCAGCTATTCCCTTTTTGGGATGCAGGAACACATACTCACGGATACGGTCGAAAATAATTACCGTATCGTTTATTGAGTAACCGATAATAGTTAGGATAGCAGCAATAAATGCCTGGTCAATCTCGAGGTTAAACGGTAAAATGTTATAAAAGATCGAGAACAGACCAATGGTTATCAAGCTATCGTGGAACAATGCAATAACACCTGACAGGCCATATTGCCATTTTTTAAACCTGAGGGCGATATAAATAAAGATGACTATCAAGGCGAAAACTATGGCCATTACCGCACGGTTCCTAATGTCATCGGCAATGGTCGGCCCCACTTTTTGTGAACTTAATATGCCAACTAATTTATCAGCTTCCGTATCGGCAATAAAACTCTTATAGGCCATCGACTGATTTTCAAAATAAGGCTTGAGCGCTGTAAACAACTTATGCTGTATCAATGAGTCAACACTTGGGTTATCATCATCAATTAAATATTTAGTTGTAACTTTTACCTGTGTGCTTGGGCCGAAGGTTTTAACTTCGGGTTGCTGGCCAAATTCTGTATCGAGCGATTTTCTGATTTCATTGGTATTGACCGGTGTATCGAAACGAATAACATACGAACGGCCACCCGAGAAGTCAACACCATAATTCAACCCCCTGGTAGCAAGTGATGCAATACCTATTATGATAATGGCTGCCGATAACATATAAGCACCTTTTCTCATTTTAAGGAAGTTGATATTAGAACCTACTAAAGTATTAATGGTAAACTTGTTGCCAAAAGAGATGGATTTGTTCTTATCAAGGAAATAAGAAAATACCAGCCTTGAGATAAAGATAGCCGAGAACAATGATGAAAGGATACCAATGATAAGGGTAGTGGCAAAGCCCTGTACCGGGCCTGAACCAAATGTATAAAGTACAATACCCGTTAAGAGGGTGGTAACGTTTCCATCGATAATAGCAGAATAGGCATTTTTATAACCATCGTTAATGGCAAGTTTTAACCCTTTACCGGCCCTGACTTCCTCCTTGATACGTTCATAAATAATCACGTTGGCATCCACCGCCATACCAAGGGTAAGCACAATACCTGCAATACCAGGTAATGTAAGTACTGCACCCAATGATGCAAGTACGCCAAACAAGAAGAACATATTGGTAAGCAGGGCAAGGTCGGCCACCCAGCCTGCGCGGTTGTAGTAAAATATCATATAAAGAAGCACAAGGAAAAAAGCAACAATAAACGAGATTAATCCGTCGCTCACAGCAACTTTACCAAGTGAAGGCCCAACCACGGCTTCTTCAACAATCCTTGCAGGTGCAGGAAGTTTACCTGCTTTTAATATATTGGCAAGGTCTTTTGCTTCATCTATTTCCATATTGCCCGAAATTGATGACCTCCCGCCGGCAATTTCAGAATTGACATTTGGGGCGGAATAGACGTAATTATCCAGAACAATGGCCACTTGACGCCCAATATTATCACCTGTCAGCCTTTTCCAGATACGTGCACCTTCCGAGTTCATGCTCATCGAAACTTCCACACGTCCGTTCTGGTCATAATCCTGGCGTGCATCCACAATTACATCTCCACCGAGGGCAGCATTGCCATCACGTGAAGTTATCTTAAGTGCTATTAGTTCTAAGTGATCAGGGGTTTGTTTTTCAGGTTTGATGGTCCAAACCAGTTTCATGTCCCTCGGAAACACATCTTTTACTTTCCTAAGTAAGCTATTGACCATGGCGGTGTCCTTTATTTGGGCATAACCAACGGTTGCCCTGGCAGCAGGGCTATAATTCCCTTGCTGGTTTTGTACCAGGTTGGGGCGTAAATATGCAAAAAGCGGGTTTGTTTTGGCAATTTCTTCAGCCGTCATAGTTTTCTGGGATACATCCAACGAGTCACTTATCTGGTCGAGCAAGTCTTGTCCGGTGGTATCAACTTCTTCTGTTACTTCTTCCGTTACTTCCTCAGTAACAACTTCTTCATCAGTTTCGGCCAATGGGCTTTCTTCGGCAACGTCATCAAGTATTTTTTCCGTATCAAGAATAGTCAACAACTTTTTATCGGCATTCTGAAACGAATTGTACAATTCTGAGAAATTATAAGTTTCCCAGAATTCGAGGTTTGCAGTACCCTGGAGAAGTTTACGTACACGTTCCGGCTCCTTGATCCCCGGCAATTCAACAAGTATGCGCCCGGCGGTTTGCAACTTTTGGATGTTGGGCTGTGCCACACCAAAGCGGTCGATACGTGTACGGAGGATGTTAAAAGTACGGTCGATGGCAGCATTGGTTTCGTGCCTGATTATACGTAAAACTTCTTCGTTGGTTGAATTATAGTTGATCTGGCTTTTAAATTCGGAGATAAATATGGAGGCGAGTTGCGCATTAGGGTCAACTTCTTCAAATGATTTTCCAAACAGGGTCACAAAATCCTCCTGGCTATCTTTTTGCTTTTCGCGGGCCAGGTTAAGGGCTGCCACGAATGTGGCGTTTTTGCTGTTGCCCGATAATCCCCGGATAATATCAACTACCGATACTTCAAGTGTTACGTTCATCCCACCTTTCAGGTCAAGGCCAAGGTTAAGTTCGCGTTCTTTAGTTTCTTTGTAGGTGTACTTCCTGATAAGGATATTATAAACTACCTGGTTCGACATGGAGTCGCGGTAATAAGTATCCCTTGCCTTGGCAATAGAATCGTACAGATACTGTTCCCTTACCTGGTTCCCATCGGCAAGCAGTTTTGATAACCTTTCCGTCTCCGCATTGTGGGCATATTCACCTGCCCTTTTCTCTACCCTTGATGTTACGTAAGTAAACGATAAATGGTAAAGACAAACTAAAGCAAACAGGATGGCAATAAACTTGATAAATCCTTTATTTTGCATGTGTGATTAAATTTTTAAATAAAAAAACTTATGAAATTCCTTAAAATTTTGAGGGTGCAAAGATATAACAACAATTATAATTAACAAGTAATGATAATTAACAAATTTTCCACAACATTGTTAAATTCGCTATAACCCTTACAGCACATAGGATACAGGCGGGAATGACAAATGCTAATTGAGCAAAACCACCATCATAATCATGGTAATACAGGATGAAATAAAGGTTGCAAAGACCAAAATTGAGGTTAATTCGGCATCACAACCATAACGTTTTGCAAAAACCGCGGTCATTGCTGCTGTAGGCATGGCCGCCTCCAACACAACAATTTGATGCCACAGATCGGGAAAACCGAAATATATTGATTGTGAGTATGAAAGCACCGGTTGGACAATTAATTTGATAACTATCACAAGGGCTGTTGCCCACCAAACTTTTCTTAGGTCTTTGAAATGAAGCATTACCCCAATTAACAGGGCTACAAGAAAGGTGTTTGCACCAGAGATAAGATTTAACGCTTTGTAAATTCCACCAACAAAAACATTATTGTGCGGAAGTTCGATAAAAGAGACTAAAATACCCAGGGTCAACGAAATGAAAATAGGGGAATAGAAAAATTTAACCATTTCCCGGTATTTTTCTTTTTTGTTTGAGGTGTGTGAGCCAAAATGCATGGCAATAAATATACCCATGGTAAACAGTAGCGTGGCCACACCCAGTTCGCTTACCACGGCAGCATCGGCCAGGGCTTCGCTGCTGTCCTTAAAAATCTCCTTTACAACGGCATAGCCTAAAAATGCAGAGCTGGTAAAGGTAGCACCCAGGATTAAAGCCCCCCGGCGTGGCCGCGAAAGGTTAAAAAAAGAACTGATGGCCCAGGCTATCAACGCACATGCTACCTGGGAGGTAATCATCACCAGAGCAAGCATTAGTTTTTCGGCCTCAAATTGGTGCTGCGAAAGAGCATAAAAGATCATTGAGGGGATGGTAACATTAATGATGATCTTGGTGAAAACCAACCCATCCTCTTCTTTGATAACCTTCCACTTGCGGAGGGACATCCCTAAAAAAATCACTGAAATGAGGACCAATAAGGCCTCAATGGCACTGTGTTCAAACATAGTTTTATTTTTGGCAGATTTAGCTGGTAAAAGTAGGGTAATTTGGGGAATGGGGGAATGGAAAGATGGAATATTGGAAAGGTGGAAATATGGAATGGTGGAATAGGGCTTGTTTAGCAGATTACAGGAATACATGGTTGGGAAAAAGACCTCATTCCCTAACCCCTTCTCATTGAGGAGAAGGGGAGAAACCACCACCGCAACTGCCACTATCCGCCCGGGCGTAAGTTTGCAATGATGGCAGTTGCTTTGGAAATAGAATTTGCGAGGGAGGCACGACCGAAGCAATCCGTGTCAACCTTGCCGTAGCTTATTAGTACCAAAGGACAGGGTTATTGCGGATCATTAATTATAATCCGGCAAATAAGAATACCCTTCCGCATACTCCATCATCTGCTCTGCAAAATCATCAGGATATTCAATCTTTACACCTTCTATTATAGCATCATTATTATACACTGCTGTCAGCCTTGGGTTGATGAATCCTGCAAAAGGGGCGATGTTGAGTTTTTCCCATCTTTCCAAAACCTCTTTATGCAACTCATAATCAACTTTTACACCGTATGTTTCAACAAGGTTTTTTCCAGCTTTATAATCGCCTTCCGATTTTATGCGCTGGACTTCGCGAAGCAATTCCCCAAAAAGCCCCCTCAACTTTTCATGATCATTTACAACAAAATAGGACTTGCCGTTTTTAATTTTTTTCCCAATAACATTTTCCGGTTTTCCTTTTTCGCAAGCCCAATTAGCTATAAGCTGGCGGTTGCGCATGTGTGATTCTTCAATATTTTTACCCAATTCAACCCTAACGAGTTGCGTCATCAAACCGCCACGGATATATGAATTGTACTCAGTCTTCCCCACCTCAATTTCGGGCATCAGCCCCAGCTTGATGAGTTTTGGATCGGTGGCATAATAAAGGGCAAACAGGTCGGCGCGTGCTTCTTCGAGGGTCGATGCGTAACTTTTCAGGGTATCGGATGGGTTCCCAACCCCTGCCTTCAGCTTGCCCGAACCGTGCCCAACAATCTCGTGAAGGTCCACATGCAGGTTTGTGGCAAGGATGCCATATTTTTTGGCCAGTTTTACTTCTTCATCCGAAAAGGCAAATTCTTCAATAGCACCCGATTCGCGTGATGCAAGGTCGTAGGCGACCATAATATTATTGATGGTTACCGATTTAGATCCATGTTCATCCCTTATCCAGTCGGCATTGGGCAGGTTGATGCCAATGGGCGTAGAAGGGGAACAATCGCCCGACTCCACAACGACATTGATCCCCTTTGCCGAAACGCCTTTAACTTTTTCTTTTTTATAGGCAGGGTTTACCGGGGAGTTGTCCTCAAACCACTGGGCATTATCGCTAATGGTTTTTGCCCGCCGGGTGGCCTCTTCATCGCGGATAGAGACCACCGACTCGAAAGTGGCCTTTCTTCCCAGTGCATCACCATAAACTTCAATAAACCCGTTTACCACATCAATATCCGAACCGGTATCTTTCAGCCAAAGAATATTGTATTCGTCAAAGGTTTTTAAATCACCGGTTTTATAATACTCAACCAACTTTTGGAGGGCTGCTTGCTGGGTTTTATTTTCGGCAACCTCAACTGCTTTTTCAAGCCAGGAAATTATTTTGCTGATGGCACCGTGGTACATGCCGCCAAGTTTCCAGGTTTTTTCGGTGATTGCCCCATCTTGCCCGACCAGCTTCGAGTTTAACCCATGGGAAACCTGCCGGTTATCGGAGACATCAGTAATGTTATTGTAAAATCCCTCAACCTGTTTTTGTGAAACACCTTCATAAAAATTGTTGGCAGAGGCCTCTATCATATCCACACCTTCGTCCTGGACCACACGTTTTGCGGCAATATTTTCATCCAAAATCAATGGGACAACCGTATCAATAAAATTATTAATATCACCATTATTTGCAGAAAATCCTGCAAAATCCGACCCCACTACTAACCCTTTGAAATATGTTTCCGAAAAACCGGGCATCAGTTTGTCCATTGAATAATGATGATGTATGCCATTTGAAAACCAAACCCTTTTCAGATAAACCACAAACTGATTCCATTCATCCGATTTACGATCACCTGAGTAGGTTTTGTAAATATTTTCCAGTGTCCGCCTGATTAAAAGGTTGTGTTTAAAATTCTGGTCGTAAATTATATCCCTGCCCGACAGTGCCGCTTCGTAGAGATAATAGAGCAATTCTTTTTGTTTGAGTTTAAGTTCATCAAACTTCGGGACTTGGTATCTCAATATCCTGATATCTGAAAATTGCTCGGTTTGGATTTTGAATTGGTTGGTGTTGTCCATTTGAATTTTTTTTTGCAAAAGTAGGGATTATTTGGTGTTGGTAAACTGACGTTTCCATCCCGAAAGCTTTCGGGAATGGAAACGTTATAAAAAGCCTCTGCAAAGTTGAAACAGATTGCTTCGGTCGTGCCTCCCTCGCAAAATCCGTTTTCAAAGTATCTGTTATCAATGCAAAGGATTGTTCCAAAAACCACAATGACACTATTAGTAGTGAAGACGGGCTATTGCGAGGGAAGTAGCCTACCCCGATCCTTCAGGGAAGCAATCTGCCAGCCATTCCCCATTCACCTCCGCCAATAATCCACTGCAACATACCAGGGGTTTTTAAAATCTGTTTGTCGCCGTAGTATGTAATCCTCGTCGGTAAACGGATTGATTGCCTTGATAAAATCAAACGTAAGCGACACCCTGTTGCCCTGCTCCCCATAAGTCCAGGTTTCGATATCGCTTCGGCGGTAAACTATCTGTGGTGGCCCGAAAATAATATAGATCATTCCACGGTCGGTTTTCCAGCCCTCTTTAAATGAGCTAAAATACCAGTTGGCATATTCAACACGGCTATAATAATTTTTGATCAACTCCACTGCCCGCCCTTCATTTCCGGCAGTTTCCACCCAGAAATCGTCAACCATTTGTTTCCGGTTGTCCGAATGTAATATTTCGTTAAACTCCTTATTGGATGTAAGATAACGAAGTGGGGGCATCAATTGTTCGGGTTCGGTAACATTGGGGTAATCGTCGTGAAACCTAAATAATGTTATTCCGTACCGCGTTGATGTATCAGTCTGGAAATGGTAAATCCCCCTGCCAGGCAATTCCAACAAATCACTTGTGCCCCCATCAACTTTAACGGTAAATAAATTATTGGCAACATAATCATACGTTGGTGTCGGTGCAGTGGCAAAAGGCGGCAGGGCAACAGGAAATTCATCATCATGGTACCTTACAAAAAGTTTTTGCGTTGTTTGGTTTTTGCTCAATAGCCTGAATTTTGTACTGCTTTTTATCCAGTTATTAAAAATGATTTCGCCCAATTCGTCAACCGGCAAAAAATTTTGGGCAACGTAGGGCGAACCTTTATATATATTTTTTGGATATATATTAGAATGTTTACTGTTCAAATCGTTAAATGTAACCTGTAGCAAATAATTACCGGGATATTTAGCCCTGATATCAAAATCGAAAACAAGTTCGAAATCCTGTTTATAATACAGCGAATCTGACATTACAAAGGTAGCACTGTCTAAAACCACATCACTTTCGTAAGAGTTAAAAAGCTCATAAGAAATACTGTAAAGTGCCTTGCGATAGGTTTTTCCGGTTGGCATTTTGTAAATAAGCTCATTCAAATTATACCTGACAAAGACCTTTGAAGTGCTATCGGTTTCATTAAAAACCCTCAACCCCGAAATGGATGGCCTGTTTTCGGGGGCGTAAAGTTGCGACAGGTTGATATAAGTGATCTTATTTGCCATTTTACAACCAATAGCAAAAAGTAGCAGTGCGAGGCAAAAAGCCGAAATTACTCGAATTAGCATCTTATCAGTAATATACATGTTCATTTTCCTAAAATATTATGTAATTATTTATCTATTTATAAGTAGTTACCTATCTAATTTCCATTACCAAAGACCCCCTCTAATTCCCCCTTTCCATCCATACGGACTTGCTTCGCTTCGTACGGACTCCCTTCGGTCGAAGGGGGAGAACTCCCACCGCACTGGCTTGTGCGGTGGAACTCCCTTCCCTTTCAGGGGAAGGGTTGGGGATGGGGTCTGAACGTTTTTGCAAATAAAACAATCACATAAACAATTACAATATTATCGTAATTATCTATCTTTTTTCCAGCTTGTCCAGGTTATATTATTCTCCATTGGCTCTCTCAATAATTGCTTTTGGTAATTCTTTTGAGGCTTTTGCGCCTAACTTCCTGATCTTCTCGACCCGCGAAACCAGGTTCCCTTTTCCTTCCGAAAGTTTCTTCATCGAGTTTTCGTAGCTGATTTGAGTGGTTTTAAGTTTTCTCCCAACATCCACCAGGTCGTCAACCAAACCAACAAATTTATCGTAGAGTTTCCCGCTTTCATCGGCTATTTCCAAAACATTACGGCTTTGATATTCCTGCTGCCAAATGCCGGCCACCATTTTTATTGCGGCTATCAGGTTGGTGGGGCTGATCAATAAAACCCCTCTGTCGTAAGCATAGCCCCAAAGGCCGGGATCGTGCCGGATGGCAAGCAAAAATGCCGGTTCTACGGGCATAAACATCATAACAAAATCGAGGCTGTTGAGTTCGTAAATGTGCTGATAATTTTTGGAATGTAGTTCGTCAATGTGCTTTTTTATCGAAATAAGATGTTCCTTTAAAGCTGCATCCTGTTCTTCTTTAAACTCCGAAGCAGTGTATTTTTCATAGGCCGTTAGCGATACTTTCGAATCGACAACAACATTTTTATCTCCTGGATAGGTGATAACTACATCAGGCTGGAGGCGTTTTCCATTATCGTCGGTAAACGATTTTTGCACAAAATATTCCCTGTCTTTTACCAGGCCCGATCTTTCGAGGATATTTTCCAGGATCAACTCCCCCCAGTTGCCCTGTGTTTTCGATTGCCCCTTTAACGCCTGCGTAAGGTTATGGGCCTCTTTACTAACCTGCTGGTTGAGTTCGGCCAGGCGCTTCACCTCTTCCTTTAGCGAAAACCTTTGTTGGGCCTCTTTATCATAAACATCATCCACTTTCTTCTCAAACTCTTTTATCTTCTCTCCCAGGGGTTTCAAAATCTGATCCAGGTTGGTTTTATTCTGCTCGGTAAATTTCTTGCTTTTTTCGTCTAAAATCTCATTTGCCAGATTTTTGAACTCTACGGAGAATTTCTCGCGGATATCTTCCAAATCCTGCTTTTGTCCTTTCAGTTTTTCAGATAGATGTTGATAATCAGAACTTTTTGCCGTCAGGTTTTTTGTTAGCTCCAGTATGCTTTTTTCTTTGGACTCAATTTGGTTTTTTGAATATTCCAGATCAACCAACAGGCTTTTGATCTTTTCATTATCCACTTCCGATTTAATGGATAAACTATTATTTTCATCTGTCAGCCGGTTCATATCTTCGGCTATTTGCGGATTTGGCCGTGACAGCTTTGGTTTAAAATATAGCCATGTGGCAGCAATTCCTATTAACATTCCAATAAATAAAAATATGGTGTCCATAGTTTACATTTTTTTTAGTGCATAAAAGTAGAAAGAAAAACCGGAGTGCTGATTGAAATTTTTGATTGCACACATTATAACAAGGGAAATTTATGCTTATGGAAAAATAATAATTGAGCCCGGTACAAACCTGTTTCTAAATAAAAAATCATTTTATCATGGTAAAATTCAAGATATGATCTGCTATTGGCAAAAAGTTTACCTTGTACAAGGTATTACTTTGATGGGCGGGTATTCCGGTGATAGTGTGTCGTGTTTTGCCTGGAAGCAGGGTTGCTTCCAAAACTAATCAGTCGTCCAAATTAATCTTCTTATTCACCATGTTTTCTTAATTGCTCAATTTTTTTAACAACAAATTGTTGTTCTGCTTGTTGCGATATATTTCTCATGGTTTCTATATTAAAAAGCCTTTGGTTTAAAATCCGTTTCATTAACAATGGCCGAACTGCTACCGGTGGCTTTAATAACAAAAAAGCCTTGTTTTTCGGCCATTCGGCCGCTGGAGCCATCGGCAGTAATAAATGCCATGCCCCCGTATATAACCTTGTCGTTATACTCGGGCATATATTTTTTTGCCTTCCATAATTTCTCATGAAATTCGTTTACATCTTGTGGACGCAAGGTTGTTTTTACTTCTACAATCACAATTTCATTGCCATTTACTGCAATTATATCGTACTCAAAATTTTGTCCTTTATGGTTTCCTTTTACACGCTGCAAGGTCCGCTCAACCCTAATGTTTTTTTCTTTTAACAGTTTTATCAAATCGCCTTCAACCAGCGATTCAACCAACTTCCCCCATTGAGAAGTGAAAAGGGCTGTTAGTTTATTTATTTTTTTATCTGTTTCTTTAAATTTCTCCGAAAGCAGTTTATCTGTCTCTTTCATCTGCTTATCTGTTTCCCGGATCATTAGCAATACCTGTTCAAAATTGGATTGAGTCCTGTACGGTTCAACAGGTTCGTTTACTTTACTATTGTTTTCCACGGGGTGGGCCTCCTACACATTTATTAATTCTTTATCCTTATTTCAAAGCACAAAGATAGGCAAATTATTATTTTGATGTGCTGGAGTTGATTTTTAAAAATATGGTTTTTAATGTCTCCGCGGAAATTAGATTCAGCGGCAGACCTGTCCGCCGCTTCGCTATGGCAGGCGGGGCCGCGAAATATTTATAGAAACAAGATTATCAGATATGTCTCTAAGGTGCAGAGCACCGCAATATTGTACAAATGGGGAAATATTACGGTGCTCTGCACCTTCATTATTCTTCGGGGGGCTTCATTTCTATAAATATTACCGGTGCTCTGCACCTAATACCCAGGTGGAATTATTTGCAATGAAAGAGGGTTCGGAACGGTCGGTAATATAGCTGCAAATTATATTTCGGAAATATCGCAAGAACAAACAACAAGAATGTGCATATGTTTTTGATGACCTTTTTTTATTCCCAGCACATCAGAATAATATTTAGCCAATGTGTTACCATCCATCAAGGGGGTATTAAAATATTTTTTATCTTTACAGGATTATTTTTATGCCAAAACAGCAAACATCAAAAACCAACAACTATGCTACTAAAAACCACTTTATTCAACATTGCACTTTTGTTTTGCCTGACAAACAGCACCTACCCACAGGAATATGTTCACGCGGAAGTTTATGGCGGAAAGCAGCAACTCAGGGAATTCATCAAAGAGGAATTGGTTTATCCCGAAAAGGCGTTGAATGAAAATACAGAGGGTACTGTCATCTTATCATTTATTGTTAAAAGTGACGGGGCCATCGAAAACCTAAAAGTATCTCAATCGGTTAGCCCCGAGTTGGATAATGAAGCCATGCGGATTTTTAATCAACTGTTATGGGATCCGGCCAATTACCGGGGGATGCAATTAGACGAGGAACAGTCGATGGAATTTCCGTTTAAGCTAAAGAAATATAAACGGTGTGCAAAACACAGGGGATACTCCGAAATAAACTATCCATACACCCTGGTTGACCAGTCATTAACAATATACAAAGGCCATCAATTAGACGAAAGGGCCAAACCCATCTTTAAGGAAAAAGGGATGGGCTTTAACCAGTTCATTGCAAAAAACCTGGTCTATCCCGAGGCTGCCATGAAACAAAATATTCGGGGCACCGTTGAAGTGTTTTTTGTGGTGGAGCCATCGGGGAGGGTTTCTAATGTAAAAGTATTGAAACCTGTTGGTGCCGGGTGCAGCCAGGAGGCCATCAGGTTGATTAAAATGCTGAAATGGATGCCCGGCATAAAAGATGGAAAAGCAGTTAGGACAAAATTGATACTGAAAATATCTTTCAACCTGGCGGATTTTGAACAGCACCGCTACATTTCGCCTAATAACGCAAATCAAATGTAAACTATAACTGTCATTTGCTTCGCGTCATTTGGGGGAACCGTCATTTTGTGGGCCTGTCATTTGCTTCGCGTCATTTGCTTTGCGTCATTTGGGGGAACTGTCATTTGCTTTGCGTCATTTGGTGGGACAGTCATTTGGATTCATATACTTAAATGACCACCAAACTTGTCCGTATGGATGACCACCAATGACAACAAATGACCATCAATGTCCGTATGGATGACAATCAAATGACAACCAATAACTATCATTATGACAAAAATCGGTTTACTCTCTGACACCCACGGTTCACTGCCTGCCAAAACCTTCGGTTTTTTTAAGGATTGTGATCAAATTTGGCATGCCGGCGATTTTGGTGATATTAAAATAATTGAGCAACTTCAAGCTTCTAAACCTGTTAAGGCCGTCTTTGGAAATATTGATGGAACAGAGGCCAGGGCACTTTTTAAAGAAACCCTTGTTTTTAAGGTTGAGGATGTTAAGGTAGTAATGATGCATATAGGTGGGTATCCGGGAAGGTATTCGTGGCAAGCCAGGGAAACAATCCAAAAGGAACGGCCAGGATTATTTATCTCAGGACATTCTCACATTCTTAAAGTGATGTATGATAAAAAGCACAAACTTCTCCACATCAATCCCGGGGCAGCCGGCAAATTCGGGCTGCATCAAAAAATAACCCTGGTAAGGTTTGCAATAGATGGCGATGAGATTAAAGACCTTGAAATTTTCGAGAAGGAACGATGATGGGAATGGGGGAATGGAATAGAGGAAAACTGAAAGAATGGAAAGTTTGAATGATGAATCCGGTCTAAAAAGCCATATTTTGCCGCGAAACTTGTCCGTCCATACGGATGCCTTTCAGTCATATGGATGCGCTAATATATTTTTCTAATTACCTTATAATCATTTATTTGAAAGCAACAATATTTCGCTAATTTTCAAAAACTTCGTTTTTATACCGGATTCAATGATGTTTTTAAATAAACGATCCACTCCATTACTCCACCTCTCCATTTCTCCACAACCCCATTACTCAACTCCATTACTCCAACACTCCATTACTCCATTTCTCCAACACTCCATTACTCCAATACTCCATTCCTCCAACACTCCATTCCTCCAACACTCCATTCCTCCAATACTCCATTCCTCCAATACTCCATTCCTCCAATACTCCATTCCTCCACCACTCCATTTGGACTATTTCTAAATTTCAAATTTTTAACTCCCATTTCATCTATGTAATTATTTTTGTGGCACGAAAAATTAAAACGTGTTACAATGGCATTAAAAAGATTTGGCGTTTCCCTTGAAGAAAACCTACTTTGTGAACTTGATGAATTGGTAACAAACCAAAAATTCCCAAACCGCTCCCAGGCCATCCGGTTCCTTATCTCGAAAGAGAAAGTTACAGAAAAATGGAATGGAAATGAGGAGGTGGCCGGGGCAATAGTACTGGTTTATGATCATCATAAAAAAGATTTACAAACCAAATCAACCGACATCCAACACGACTTTCACGATTTGATCTTGTCAGTCCAGCACGTGCACCTCGATCATAATAATTGTTTGGAAACCATCGCTGTAAAAGGAAAATCCTCTCAACTTAAGTTATTGTCTGACCAATTGATCGCATTAAAGGGGATCAAGCATGGAAAATTAGTGATGAGTGCGTGCAGTTAAAATCAAAAATAATCGACACATCAATAGTGGGTATTACCTTTCACCCGGAAGAATTATTAACACCGGGTTGAGATATAGCTTTTAACTTATGGGGCAATCGAAATATAAATACCAAATAATCTTATATTTATTCTTGCTGGTCCTATCGGCCTGTAACTTTAATGCAAACAAAAACAACAAAAATACCCGCCAGGTCCGCGACATGCTGGGGCGGGGGGTTTCCATTCCAAACAATATAAAAAATATTGTCGCGCTAAATGCAGGGACGCTCAGGTTAATCGTGTGGTTGGATGCAACCGAATTTGTTTGCGCTGTGGAGGGGAATGAAAAAAAACGGCAGGTGCCCTATTTGTTTGCCCATCCCGAACTCAGGGAAAAACCCATAATTGGTACCGGAAACATGCCGGAAGCTGAACTCCTGGCAGCTACTGCCCCCGATGTAATTTTTGCAACTTACATGACCAAAGCCGAAGCCGACAAGCTCCAGGAAAGAACAAGCGTACCTGTGCTGGCCGTTAAGTATGGCAATTTTAATGATGAAATCGACACCGTTTATAATACATTGAGATTTATGGGCGGGTTGCTGAACAGGACAAATAGGGCGGGAAAAATAATTCAATACATTGAAAATACTATTGCCGACCTTGAAAACAGGACAATCAACATTGATAATGGCAACATGCCCGAAGCTTATATTGGAGGTGTTGCTTACAGGGGGTCGCACGGCATTAATTCCACCGAACCCAATTACCCTTCCTTTAATTTTTTAAATATTAAGAATGTTGCGGGTGGCTTAAAAAAAACCATGGGTTCAAACAGCGTTAACCTAACCAATGCCTTTATCGATAAAGAGCAGGTAATTGAATGGGACCCCGAATTTATTTTTTTGGATATGGCAGGTGTGCACCCATTTAACAGTCAAATACTTTCAGAAGCCTGGATTGGTGAATTGTCTGCTTTCAAGGCTGGCCGTGTTTATACCGTTTTCCCATATAATTGGTACACCACTAATTATTCCACTATTTTAGTCAACAGCTATTTCATAGGCAAGTTTCTCTATCCATTGGAATTTAGCGATATCGATCCTGATGCAAAAGCAGCAGAGATTTATCATAACTTACTTGGCGACAATGTTTATCCTGAAATGGTTGGTCATTATGGTTTAGCAAGAAAAATCCCTTTTACAAAATAAATGGAAACAGCATATAAAAAATACAAAAGCCAGGTAGTCAGGAAGCGCATCTTTTTCTTTGTAACTGCTGTATTGTTGGTGTTTTTTGCCATAGTGGGCATCAGTTTTGGAGCTGCCGATCTTGATCCCGAAAGGATTTTTGCAATATTTTATAATGAGGGCGATGAACTAACATGGCAAATCATCTGGAATATCCGTCTGCCACGGGTCTTATCGGCAATCCTTGCCGGGATGGCGCTCTCGGTTGCCGGTGCAGCCATGCAGAGCATTTTGCGTAACCCGCTGGGATCCCCTTTTACCCTGGGTATTTCTAACGCAGCAGCTTTTGGTGCTGCCGTTGCTGTTGTAATATTTGGTGCCGGGACCATGCACAGTAGCATCAGCAATGCGGTTTTGATCAATAATCCTTACCTGATCACCATTTGCGCTTTTCTTTCGAGCATGGCGGCAACTATGGTCATCCTGATTGTGGCCCGGATACGCGGGGCCAGCCCCGAAACAATGATACTTACAGGGATAATGACAGGATCACTATTTATGGCCGGTACAACTGCATTACAATTTTTTGCTGATGATATTGAGATTGCCGCCATTGTTTTCTGGAGTTTTGGCGACCTGGGCCGGGCCGGCTGGCGCGAATTTTGGGTGATGGTTGCTGTGGTAATTCCATCGCTTATCTTTTTTATTTATAATCGCTGGAACTATAACTCCCTGGATGCCGGTGACGAAACAGCCCAAAGCCTGGGTGTGAATGTTCAGAGGGTCAGGATATTCGGGATGCTGGTTGCCACACTCTCAACGGCAATTGCAGTTTCATTTTTTGGGATCATTGCTTTTGTTGGACTGGTGGTGCCTCACATCGTGCGCTTTGTAATCGGGCCCGACGAGCGGTACCTTATCCCATCAGCAGCTTTATTTGGCGGATTGTTTTTGTTGATATCAGATACTATTGCCAGGACCATAATTTCACCCATCGTGCTGCCTGTTGGGATTTTGACTTCTTTTATAGGGGCACCATTGTTTTTAATTTTATTGGTAAGAAGAAAACGGAGGGCGCAATGGTAAAGATAAAGATCGAAAACATGAGCTTTGCCTATCGAAAGGTGCCTGTCCTTAAAAACCTGGATATTAAAATCCGTGCCGGACAACTAACTGCTATAATCGGGCCTAATGGTTCGGGCAAAAGCACCCTGCTCAAATGTATCAATGGCATACTGCCGGTTAAAAAAGGGGAAATACTTGTTGATGAGAAATCTACTGTTTCGTTCACCCGGAGGCATTTGGCCACCATCATGGCTTATGTGCCGCAGCAGGAAACACAGGTTTTTTCGGGCACAGTTTACGAAACTATACTCATGGGCAGGAAGCCCTATATCGGATGGTCACAGAAACCTGAAGATTACGAAATCATCAACCAGGTGATGAATGATCTTGACCTTAATTCCATTTCATCTGAATTTTTAAATGAACTGAGCGGTGGCCAGCGCCAAAGGGTATTGATTGGCAGGGCGCTTGCACAACAACCTGAAATCCTTCTGCTTGATGAACCAACCGCAAACCTCGACCTTAAACATCAACTGGAAGTTATGCAGATACTTAAAGATTTATCCCATAAAGGGATTACAGTAATCCTTGCCATACACGACCTGAACATGGCCGCAAAATATTGTAACGAATTAATTATGTTAGATAAGGGTAAAACTTTTGCAACTGGCGATAGAAGTATCCTTGACGAAAATAACATTAAAAGCCTATACGAAGTTGAGGTGAAAATCCTTGGCTATGGCAACGATAATATAATTATCCCATTAAAAGCAATAAAATAAACATAAAAATAATGATAAAAATACCATATATCGGAAAAGTAAAAAGTAAATTCAATGGGCCTACAAATCCCGGCATCATGCGGGAAGAAGAAAGTGAAATAACAATTTTTGACGATTATGCCGAAGGTTTGTTTAAAACTGAACTTTCCGGTTACCTTGAAATCTATTTCCATTTCGACAGGGCGGAACCTTACCAGCTAAAAACATTTACTTACGCAGGTGATTACAAGGGGATATTTGCCACGCGCAGCCCACGCCGGCCATCAAAATTGGGCAGTACCATTGTTAAATTACTTGGGCGTTCTGGAAATATTTTGAAGGTACAGGGATTGGATGCCCTCGACGAGACCCCGGTCATAGATATCAAACCCCTGCATATCCCCATGAATGAAGAAGAATTGGAAGCATCGGAAGTGCAGGTAAGAAAGATGAACCCGCGCAAACTGATTGTTTCAAATATTTGGGCAGGCAAGACCGACAGGCTTTTATTGGATGCGGCACAGATACACGGCCATTTTTGCACGGGCCTGGCAATGGGTGTGATGATGGCCACACGTGCGATGCAATTGATACGTGGCAATTCAGATGGGTTGGAAGATCTTTTGGCAATTGTAGAAACAAATAATTGTGTTTCCGATGGGGTTCAATTTGTTACGGGCTGCACTTTTGGAAACAACGCACTTATCTTTAAGGATTTTGGCAAAACGGCCTTTACACTTACCAAACGCGATGGCAAAGGTATCCGCATATCAACACTGCCGGGTGGAAAGGGTTACATGCGAAAAGCTCATCCCCTCTTTTCTGAAAGTTATAAAAAGGTGGTTGCCGATCAGGATCACAGCGATGAGGAAATATCGAAATTTAAACAATTAGGCGTGGAAAAAGCTTTTGCAACACTTACCCTGGATTTTGATAAACTATTTAAGGTTGAAGATGTTGATGTAGAAATTCCTGCTTATGCCCCATCACACGAAAGTATTTTATGTAACACTTGCGGGGAAGAAGTGATGGGCACCAGGATAATCCGGAGGCGTGGGAAACAATTTTGTGTCCCTTGCGCCGGGGAAAATGGTAAAATACTGACGGGGAACGGGATAGGGTGAAAAGTTTGGGGTTTGGAGTTCGGGGTTTCACCTGAGAAACGTTAACCCCCTACTCCCCTGTCAAGTTAAAAAAAATATCTATAGCCCGGCCATGAATGGCTGGGCTACTGAGGTCAAATAAACACATTACAATGCTACAACTATTAACAGGAATATCGGCGGCTGCCGCACATGTACTTTCGGGGCCTGACCATTTGGCGGCGGTAACGCCCCTTGCCATCGAAACCAAAAAACGCTCATGGGGGGTGGGGATGGCCTGGGGCATCGGGCACACTTTAGGTATTTTGATCATCGGGGTTTTGTTTCTCTTTTTCAGGGATGTGATACCGGTGGAGGCCATTTCGGAACACAGCGAACAATTAGTGGGGATAATGCTGATACTGATTGGGCTTTGGGCAATACTGAAGGTGCACCTTAAAATATTCCCAAAAAAACATGCGCACCCCCACATCCATAAAAATGAAACCGGTGATTTTGTACATATCCACAAACATGATCATGATTTGGATCATTCGCACAGCGAAAAAATTTCCCACAAACACCCTCATCAAAAAAGCTACCGGCAAAATGTTATGGCAGCATTGGGAGTGGGTATTTTCCACGGCGTGGCCGGGGTATCGCACCTTATTGCAATTTTGCCGACCCTGGCACTGCCCAGCACATTTGACGCAGTGATGTACCTTACCGGGTTTGGGATTGGGACTATTGGGGCAATGGTACTGTTTTCAGCAATTTTAGGTTTTGTTGCCCTAAAAACTTCAGAGCAAAAAAGGGCCATGACCTATTCTATTTTAAGGATAGCCGGAGGATCGGTGGCAATTTTGATTGGTATATGGTGGATTATGCAAACTTTTTGATCTGGTTTTTATATTTTTCTGTCAAGTATAAAAAAGGTACAATAGCGATAATTGAGGCCTAACAGGTGGGGTGTTAAATCTGGTTTTGGCTTTTTTGTGAAAATTGTAATGTCCTGATAAGTAGCTGAGTACATTTTTTGTGAAATCAAATTTTTAACACACCACTTGTTAAAACTTTTTATACCAGGCTCCATGTTTTACATATGAGCCTATTCCGAAAACGAAGTTTTCAGAAATTCGCGAATTTCTATTATTCGTATATACCTAAATAACAACTTATTGATAATTTCAATTCGTGCATTCGCGGCTAACTTTAACTTGTCGGAGTGGATTCACATATAGATAATTTACATACCTTTGCAGAAAAAAAACATGAAAAAGATTGACACTTCCAAACTCTCAAATGATGAATGTTGGAGCATCCAAATCAATGGGACCTTATACTGTAAAAATTGTAAATGGACTGGCATCAGTGCCTGCAACGGGCATAATATCCAAAAAACCGGGATCAACTCAAAGGGCTATCGTATTGGCGAATTTGGATTGATTGATGAACAGTGTGTGAATGATTGAACGCTTAAACCTCTATAATAATCCTGATAGCTATTTTTCTATGTGTCCGGTCTAAAAACGAAGTTTTTGATAATTAGCCTGAAAGGCATCCGTATGGACGGACAAGTTTCGCGGCAAAATATGCCTTTTTAGACCGGGATCTTCTATATAATCATTTTGTTTTAAAACTGCTTCCGCGCCAAAACCAGCTCAACGGCATTTACAATATCCTTAGTCCCCATACCAAATTTTTCTAACAGCTCCTCCGGTTTGCCGCTCTCGCCAAACAGATCGTTCATCCCCACCATTTCGATTGGTGTTGGGAAATTACGGGCAAGGAAGCCTGCCACAGTTTCGCCCATTCCGCCAAATATCTGGTGTTCTTCGGCAGTTACGGCGCAACGTGTCTTTAAAATCGAACTCATCACCGTATCCCGGTCAAGTGGTTTGATGGTGTGGATATTTATTACTTCGGCCACTATTCCTTTTTGGTTTAAAATTTCTGTGGCTTCCAGGGCTTTCCATACCAAGTGCCCGGTAACAAAAATGGTTACGTCTTTTCCGTCAACTAATTTTAGGGCTTTGCCGATTTCAAATTTTTGGTCAATGGCGGTGAAGTTTGGCACTTTTGGCCTTCCAAAGCGCAGGTAAACCGGGCCTTCGTAATCTGCAATGGCAAGAGTTGCGGCCCTGGTCTGGTTAAAATCACAAGGATTTATCACAACCATATTGGGCAACATTTTCATCAGGCCAATATCCTCCATAATCTGGTGGGAGGCACCATCTTCACCAAGTGTGATGCCGGCGTGCGAGGCACATATCTTTACGTTTTTATTTGAATACGCTATCGACTGCCTGATCTGGTCGAAAACCCTGCCTGTGGAAAAATTAGCGAAAGTACCGGTAAACGGGATTTTACCACCAATGGCAAGCCCGGCGGCGATGCCCATCATATTGGCTTCGGCTATCCCCGTTTGGAAAAACCTTTCGGGATAAGCCTTAACAAATCCATTCATTTTCAGTGATCCAATAAGGTCGGCACACAGGGCCACCACATCTTTATTTTTTTTGCCCAATTCCAGTAAAGCTTCACCAAAGCCCGACCTGGTATCTTTATTTCCCTGGTTTTTAAAAGTTATCGTATTTTGCTCAGTCATTATCGGTTAAGTTTTATTTCAACAGTTTTGCCTGGTTCAATTTCAAAAAGTTTCTCGATGGTATAAATGGATTTATCTGCAAATTTCGATCTGTAAATTACCCGGTACCTACCCGGCTGCAAGACCAGGTTCTCTGTTTTGTCGTTATTTTGCAGTAAATTGTAAATCAATTTTATTTCATCGTTTTTTTCTAAGTAAAGCCCGCCAAAACCATCGATGTTACTGCGGATGACAGCAATGCCGGGCAGGGGTATTTCAACAGTTGTGGTATGGCTTTGGCCAACAATAACACTGTCAATTTTTATCCGTGGCAAACACAATACTTCAATGTCATAAGCCCCGGTCAGATATTTTACAGTTTGCCCAAAGTTTTGCACGTTCAGCGTTTCCATCGTTCCATGTTGCCTGACGATTGCCTGCAAGTTTCGGATAGTCCGCCAGTTTCCGCCAATTTTCAAATCGAGAAACCCCTGCGGTACCTTGATGGGGATAATGGTATGTGCGCCCGGGTTAAGCACCACACTGTCTTTTCTTACTTCGGGTATGCTGTGCACAACAATATTATAATTCAGCAACGGATCGATTATTAGCGTATCGGGCACACCCAAATTATTCATTGTGTGCATAAAATTGTATTTTATTTTTCCAGATAAATTGTCGTAGAAAGTCATATTTACATTTGTCCCCACCGGGCGATCATATTCATTAAGCAAATTCACCTGTGCGGTGGTTTTATTTAAAGCTTGCGAAATCACTACATTCAACGCTTTGCTAAAAGCCTTTTCGCTGGTGGCATCGTAGTAATTGCCCACACAGTTGAAGGCATCGCTAAAATCGTTGCCAATGCCAATTACAAAAGGTTTCAGCGAAATCCCTTCCTTTTGCAAACTCAGCGAAACTTCACAAGGGTCGCCGCCACACTCCTCAATCCCATCGGTGATTAAAATAATGATATTGCGGCAATTTTCACAATCGGTAAAATCATGCCTCGACTGGTCGAGGGCATAAGCAATTGGTGTGGTACCTTTGGGGTTTATAGATTTTAGCCTGTGCTTGATCCTGGCAATATTGTTACTTCCAAAAGGGACTTCCAGTTTGGTGTCGTCACAATTTTGTGGTGGAAATGGTTTTTGATGTCCATACACACGAAGTGCCAGTTCAAGGTTTTCAATACTTTTTAAACTATCTAAAAGGTTGGACAACAGGCGTTGGGCAATCAACATTTTCATATCGCTTTGCCATCTGCCGTACATACTTTGTGAGGCATCAAACACAAACAGGATACGTGTTACGGGTTCCGGCATCTCTTTTTCTTCCTGAGATTGCAGATTGGCGTTACCGGCAAACAACAACAAGATGAATAAAAGCAAGTATGATATGGTTTTTTTTATCAAGCTAAAAAATTTCAGGTTCAATTACATTCTTTAACAGGAAACAATTATTCTTTTGTATTAAAACAGGTTTTGTTATTAATGCCCAATGCGATAATGATTAAATGCTTAAATATCCGTTAACGATTCAACCTTTGAAAGTAAACGACATAAATTAAGTAATATTCGACTATCTGATTGGAGTTATTATTTTCATTCTTGCATTTAATCATTTCAGCATTTTAGCATTCCCCCTCCTAATTCGCATTAGTACCAACTACTAAAAATCCCCTAAAGTTTCTTCAAGCTGAGAGAGGGCATTTTCCAACTGTTCGTCATTTGGCGCATTACCGTGCCATTTGTGCGACCCCATCATAAAATCCACGCCCATGCCCATTTCGGTTTTCATCAGGATGACAATGGGTTTGGATTTTCGGGTATGTTGCCGGGCGGTTTTTAATGTTGCAACTACCTCTTCCATATTGTTGCCGTCCATCTCCATAACCTGCCAACCAAAAGCTTCCCACTTGGCACGGAGGTTTCCCAAAGACATCACTTCGTCAGTTGGGCCATCAATCTGTTTTTTATTGTAATCGACAAAGGCAATCAGGTTGTCCACCTTTTTTGCTGCTGCATACATTGCTGCTTCCCACACCTGGCCTTCCTGCAACTCCCCATCGCCCATCAGGACATAAATCAGGTTTGGGTCGCTGTTCAATTTTTTCGACTGGGCAATGCCAATGGCAGCCGATAGCCCCTGCCCTAACGAACCGGTTGCAATCCTTACCCCCGGAAGGCCCTCTTGTGTGGCCGGGTGGCCCTGCAAGCGGCTGTTCAATTTCCTGAATGTGTTAAGTTCACCGATATCAAAATAGCCCGACCTTGCAAGCACACTGTACAACACGGGTGCAGTATGCCCAATTGAGAGGATGAAAACATCCTGCCCCAGGCCGCTCATCGAAAAGTTATCCGGGTCATGGTTCATTACACCATTAAAAAGGGCTGTCACCAGGTCGGTACAACCCAGCGAACCCCCCGGATGCCCTGACTTAGCGGCGTTAATCATCCGTACGATATCCCTGCGCACCTGGGTGGCAAGTTCTTGCAATTTC
>NIVA01000038.1 GCA_002254335.1 Bacteroidetes bacterium 4572_114
CCAATACCATTGATGGTCCAGTCGTCACCTATGGTTTGCTCGGGCAGGTCAACCTGGTTGCCATTAACAAAGCCATAAGCCGGCGGGTAACCGGGGCCGGTAAAAGCAAAATTATCCAGCCACACCTTTGTGTCACTGTCATCATCGGCTGTTATGTCCACTTCATAGTTTAGCCTAACACAGGACTCGTCCACCGTCCAGGTGCCCAGGAATTTTTCGCGGGCATCAGTTTCGGGATCAGCGGTTTCGGTATCGGTGCAGGATGTGATTTGCAGTGCTGCCACCAGCATCAGGAGGATCATTGAAATAATTGAATGTTTTTTCATGATTTTGGATTTTTTGTGCAAATTTACATAAAAAGGGGAAAAGGAAGTAAAAGGTAAATGTGTCGGATGTCGGATGCCGGATGCCGGGTGTCGGGTTTTATGCCAAAAATCAATTCACTTCTATCTAACATCTCCCATCTAACTTCTATCCTTTATGGATTTCGTAGAAAAAAAAATAAGCAATAATTTGTATTTTTGCAAAAGTTTGTATTTTTACAAAAAATAAAATAATGATGAAAAAGTATTTATTATTATTCGTTTTTATATCATGCTACATAACAATCTTTTCACAAAGTAGTGCAGTGCCTTTTACATTAGAGGACCGCGACCGCATTATCCGCACCGAACAGGAAATTAAATCTTTGCGTAATGAAATGAATACCAGGTTTGAAAGCTTGAACACCAAGTTTGAAAGTATTGATACCAAATTTGAAAGCCAACAGTTGCAGATCAACAACCTAAAAGAAAGCATCAGTGATATTAAAGTTTTATTGCTTTGGGGGTTTGGGATTATGTTTTCGTTATTTCTTTTTATGTTAGGATATATGATATGGGACAGGCGTACTGCTTTAAACCCTGTTCGTATTAAAACAGAAACCATAAGTAATATATTACGCGATTTTGCTAAAGAAAATGTCAAATTTGCCGAAATATTACGAAGTTATGGTTTGTGATAATCTCACGAAAAGATCGGGATAGATAGTCCATAATTTTATTGCTTCACAATAGACATACGGGATTTTTTTTATCAGAAAGGATTTCTCTGAATAAAAAACCCAAACACAAAACTCTCCACCATCCGCCGAAACTTCACGTGAAACCCTAAACTCCAAACCCCAAACTTTCCCTCTACAACCCCATCGCCATACTCACCATCTCAGCAATGTCGTAGGCCTTCATGTTTTCTTCGCGGTTCTTGTATTTTATGCCATCGGTCATCATCACTATACAAAACGGACAGGCAGTAGCAACAATATCGGCATTTACTTCAATGGCATCCTCAATGCGTTGGATAAATATTTCCTTGTCGCCTTTTTCAGCTTCCTTGAACATTTGCCCGCCACCGGCGCCACAACACAGGGCGAAACTTTTGTTCCTGTGCATTTCACCAATATTGCAAGGGATAGCTTTGAGCACATCGCGGGGGGCATCGTACTCATTGTTGGCACGGCCAAGGTAACAGGGATCGTGGAAAACCACTTTTTGTCCTTTAAAAACATCGGAGTTAATCTGAATCTTTCCTTCTGAAATCAGCTTTTGAAGAAACTGCGAATGGTGCACAACTTCGAAATTACCATCTAAATCGGGATATTCATTTTTAAAGGTATTGTAATCGTGCGGGCAGCAGGTAACTATTTTTTTTACTTCATAAGCTTTCAGCATTTCTATTATCTGAAGGGTTTGCATCTGGTAAAGCATTTCGTTTCCGGCGCGGCGGGCAGAATCACCCGTATCTATTTCTTCTTCGCCCAATACTGCATAATCAATATTTAGAAAAGTAAGAATTTTAACAAATTCGCGGGTTACTTTTTTATACCTATCATCAAAAGCGCCTGCTGAACCAATCCAGAAAAGCCATTCGGGTTTATGGCCGCTGGCAAATTCATCTGCCATTATTGGAACATGTATTTTAATTTTATCTCCAGAATTCATATTAAATAGTATCTTTAAATTATGATAATAAATCTTTCATGTTTAAACCGGCACCTTTAACTATTGACCAAAACGTACCCTTTGGCAAATCCTTTTTATGAAATGGCACAACAATCCGTCTGCCGGTATTATTATTTAAATATATATGGTGACTTCCTTTTGCCCTATCCAATACAAATCCATTTTTTTCAAGGATTTTGATTATTTCTCCCAGAGTAAAAGACGGAATATTGCTCATACCTAAATTGTAAGATGGTATTCAAACGTATTTTCCTCCGTAGGAATATTTTCCCCATGGTCAGACAAGCTTTCTAAATATAAACCAATTGCTTCTTTGGCCATTGTTATCGACTCGTCAGTAGTTTCTCCATAAGTGATACATCCGGGCAAAGCAGGGACATTTACAGTATATCCACCTTCAGGCTCTTTGTTCAGCAATATCCTATATGTTTGTTTTTGATTCATTGCTTCTGTTCAAATTAGTGTTTACGCAAAAATAATAACGAAATTAAACATTTTTGTTCATATACAATTCTTCCGCCCATTTCATCCTGTCTTCAGGAGGATACTGCCAGGGGGCACCGTTGTTTTCAATATTGGTAAACATAGTATTCAACTCGCCGGGGGCTGCCGATTCTTCCATAAAAAGATAGCGGCGCATATCTACGATCAGGCCGGGATGATTGATGTTGATGGGGCACTCTTGTGCACAGGCATTGCAGGTGGTACATGCCCAGAGTTCCTCCTCGCTGATGTAGTTCCTCACCAGTGCTTTTTCGTCCGAAAAGCCTTTCCCTTCCTTAACACGCCGGGGGCCAAATTCTTTCATCCGGGCGCGGGTATCCATCATAATTTTACGTGGCGATAGCATTTTACCGGTAATATTGGCCGGGCAAACAGAAGTGCACCTCCCACATTCGGTGCATGAGAGCGAATCAAGGTAATTTTTCCAGGTAATGTCCTCCACATCCTTCACCCCGAAACGTTCCATTTGTTCCTCCTCTCCTTCGGCAGGTGCGGCAAAGGCAGCGTCAGGGTCCATCATCAATTTCACCTCTTTGGTCACGCTTTCCATATTATCCAGTTTCCCCAAAGGTTCGAGCCGGCACAGGAAAACGTTGGGCACCGACATAAACACATGAAAATGCTTTGAATAAGGCAGGGCATTAATAAAAATGAAAATTACCACAATATGTGACCACCAAAATAATTCGTGCCAAAAATGAACACCGTCAGGGCCAACGCCATTCAGCGGAACAATATGGTTTACCAGATATATGCTTACCGGAAAAGAACCGGAATATTCGCCTGGGTCCATCAAATAACAAAACATGTTCATCCCCAACAACGAAACCATCAAATAAAGAATGGCAAGCAAGGCAAGGTTGGCATCAATTTTTGAGATATTTTTCATCTCGATACCCTTAAACCTTTTTATATGCATGATTAACCGCCTGATTAAAAAGGCCACTATTGAGATAAGTACAAGCAAGGCAAAAACATCGCCAATGGCAATCATAAAGGTGTAAAAACCACCAAGCACGACAAGCGACCTTTCCAATCCGAAAATGCCGTCCACAATCATTTCGAGGCTGCCAAACGCAACAATGCAAAACCCCCAAAACACCAGTGCATGGGCAAAACCTATCAACGGCAACCTGAATATCTTGGTTTGCCCGATGGCTACTTTTAGCATTATACTTATCCGTTTGGGAATATCCCTGATTGGAAATGGTTTTGTTAATTTAAAATAGCCAACAAATTTTGAGACCGTATAACCAAAGATGCCCAGGGTGAGCAAGAGGACGATAATAAAAATAATCTGCTTTTCCATAATTTTAAATGTTAAGTCGGTTGATCCGTTTAAGGCATACAATATTAAGTCTTTAGACAATATTCACCTAATAATACCTTTATTGGCTCACTTATCAATTTCAAAATAAATGAATTACGGATTTAATTTAAAAGGAGTGTAAATAGGGGTTTCAGGTTTCAGGGCTGGGTAGAGACGCACGGCCGTGCGTCTGTATTTTTTGTTGCGGGATACGGGTTTGAGGGATTGAAGACTGTTCCCTGGCGGCAGGGATTGGAGTGGTAGCTTGGTAAAATGCCGGCTATAGTTTTTGTTGGTGGGCGGAGGCTGACGAAGCCCGCCTTCGCTGCGCTTCGGACGGGTGGTGAAAGCCCACGCACCACCTACAAAAACCAGCCGGCATGAGACAACTACAAACGGAAAGCCCGCCTGTCCGCCCGTGCTGGAACGGACGGGAATGACGTAGTCGGGCAGGCCCGGTTCAGCCGCCCAAAAAAAGATGTCAATAATTAAAAATAATGTATCCAACTTAAAGCGGACAACCCAAAATTATTTGTTCGGGGCCTGACACATCGGTTTTGTCCACCCATGGCAGAATATCATATCTTTGCAAATTATTTTTTTACCTTAAAAAGTATTTCACATGCAGGAACCGAAAATTTACAAGCCGAAGAATAAAGTCAGGATAGTTACGGCAGCTTCACTGTTTGACGGCCATGATGCCGCTATTAACGTTATGCGGAGGATAATCCAGGGCACGGGCGCAGAAGTGATCCACCTGGGCCACGACCGCTCGGTGCTCGACATTGTTGATTGCGCCATTGAAGAAGATGCGCAGGCCGTTGCCGTCACTTCTTACCAGGGCGGGCACATCGAGTATTTCAAATACATGTACGACCTTTTGCAGGAGAGGGGCGCGGGCCACATCAAAATTTTTGGTGGTGGCGGCGGTGTTATCCTTCCTGATGAAATGGACGAGCTTCATAAATATGGCATCTGCCGGATTTACTCGCCCGACGATGGAAGAAAAATGGGCCTGCAGGGCATGATAAACCACCTGATGGAAAATGCGGATTTTCCTACGGGCAAAGATATAGAACATGATATCGAAAAAATCAGGAAAAAAGACATCCTCTATATTTCCCGTTTAATTTCGGCCGTTGAGAATTACCCCGAAGAGGTGAAAGCCGGGAAAAACCCTGGCCATTGTTTCGGTTGACCCATCGAAACGGAAAACCGGTGGTGCCCTGCTTGGCGACAGGATAAGGATGAATTCCATTGACAGCCCATTGGTTTATATGCGGTCGCTGGCAACACGCCAGTCCAACTTATCGATGTCTAAGTATGTGAACGATGCTGTGTGTATGCTGAAATGTGCGAAATTTGATATGATCATTTTAGAGACTTCCGGCATTGGGCAATCCGATACCGAGATCATCGACCACTGCGATGTGTCGATGTACGTTATGACCCCGGAATACGGTGCCGCCACACAGCTTGAAAAGATCGATATGCTTGATTTTGCAGATATCATTGCCCTGAACAAATTTGATAAACGTGGCGCCCTGGATGCTTTGCGCGATGTGAAAAAACAATACCAGCGCAACCACCAGTTGTTTGATAAAGATACTTCGGAGATGCCGGTTTACGGTTCAATTGCTTCCCAGTTTAACGATCCGGGGACTAATGAACTGTACAAGGCCCTGATGGAAAAAATCGAAGAAAAGACAAAAGCCGGGCTGAAACCGTCTATGAAGGTTTCAGGTGAGATGTCCGAAAAAATCCACATTATACCACCCAAACGGGTCAGGTACTTATCAGAGATTTCAGACACCGTAAGAAACTACAACCATTGGGCTGAAAAACAATCGGCAATTGCCCAAAAATTGTTCAGCCTTCACGAATCGGTGAAAATTGCCAAAGAAAAAGGGGACATGGGCCTTGTGGTAAGCCTACAAAAGATATTTGATGATTTTGTGATGGACCTCGATCCGCACAATAACAAAATACTACAAAATTGGCCAAACAAGATAAAATCATTTAAAGACCCTGTTTTCTGTTACGAAGTGCGTGGCAGGAAAATTTGTGTTGACACCCATACCGAATCCCTGTCGCACCTAAAAATACCCAGGATATCATTACCAAAATATACAGGATGGGGCGATATTTTAAGATGGAACCTGCGCGAAAATGTCCCGGGCGAATTCCCGTTTGCGGCCGGTGTGTTCCCGTTTAAGCGCGAAGGGGAAGACCCAACACGGATGTTTGCCGGGGAAGGCGGCCCCGAAAGGACCAATAAAAGGTTCCATTACGTTTCGCTTGACATGCCGGCCAGAAGGCTTTCCACGGCATTCGATTCGGTAACCCTTTACGGGAGCGATCCCGACAGAAGGCCTGACATCTATGGGAAAGTTGGTAATTCAGGGGTTTCCATTTGCTGTTTGGATGATGCCAAAAAATTATATTCAGGCTTTCACCTTACCGATCCGAAAACCTCTGTTTCGATGACCATCAACGGGCCGGCACCAACGATGGTTGGGTTTTTTATGAATGCCGCCATCGACCAGCAGTGCGAGGCCTACATAAAAGAAAACGGACTGGAAGATGAAACAGAAAAAAAAATAGCTAACTTCTACAAGGAAAGAGGGACAGTTAGGCCCAGGTACCAGGGTGATTTACCGAAGGGCAACGATGGCCTGGGGCTGATGTTGCTTGGTGTGACCGGCGACCAGGTATTGCCAAAAGAGGTTTATGAAAAAATTAAGGCCGATACGCTTTGCAAGGTGCGTGGTACTATCCAGGCCGATATCCTGAAAGAGGACCAGGCACAAAATACATGTGTTCTCTCAATCGACTTTTCGCTCAAGGTAATGGGGGACGTGCAGGAATATTTTTCGAACAACAATATAAGGAACTTTTATTCGGTATCGATATCCGGTTACCATATTGCCGAAGCCGGTGCAAACCCGATTTCACAACTGGCGTTTACGCTGTCGAATGGGTTTACCTTTGTTGAATACTATGCCAGCAGAGGGATGGACATCAACAGCTTTGCCCCCAACCTGTCGTTTTTCTTCTCCAACGGGATCGACCCCGAATATTCGGTGTTGGGACGGGTTGCCCGGCTCATTTGGGCCAAAGCGATGAAGTTAAAATATGGTGCCAACGACCGCTCACAAAAACTGAAATATCATATCCAAACCTCAGGCCGCTCGCTGCACGCACAGGAAATAGACTTTAACGATATCAGGACAACACTCCAGGCACTGTATGCAATTTATGACAACTGCAATTCGCTGCACACCAATGCCTACGATGAGGCCATCACCACACCAACCGAAGAATCTGTACGCCGGGCAATGGCCATTCAATTGATCATAAACCGGGAATTGGGGCTGGCCAAGAACCAAAACCCACTACAAGGCTCTTTTATAATTGAAGAATTGACCGACCTGGTGGAAGAAGCAGTATTGATGGAGTTTGACCGGATTACCGAACGCGGCGGGGTGCTGGGCGCCATGGAAACCATGTACCAGCGCAGTAAAATACAGGAAGAATCACTTTATTACGAAACCTTGAAACATACTGGGGAAATGCCCATTATTGGGGTGAATACCTTTTTGTCGAGCAAAGGTTCGCCAACTGTAATCCCGGGTGAAGTGATCAGGGCGACCAAAGAAGAGAAGGAGTACCAGATAACCATGCTGGGGCAACTGCACAAAACTTACGAGGATGAAACTTCCAAACAATTGGCCCAACTAAAAGATGATGTAACCAACAACCGTAATATTTTTAAAAGCCTGATGGAGGTTTCAAAATATGCATCCATTGGACAAATCACCAATGCTTTGTTTGAAGTGGGTGGACAGTATCGGAGGAATATGTAAATCCTATAAAGGTTTTGTTCCTAATTTACCTACCTTTAAACTATAGTTTTTGTTTTCAAATTGAACCCCAAAGTTTCGGGACAAAATAAAATCTCAATGAGTTCACCTTTTTTTGACCAAAAATAAATAAGATGCAAAAAATTATCATTAAACAATTTGGTGCAGTAAAAGATGCAGAGATTGAAATAAACAAAGTATTGGTTCTAATTGGAGAACAAGCAAGTGGTAAAAGCACTATTGCAAAATTGATTTATTTCTTTAAATCACTCAGGGACGAATTGTTTGATCATATTTATCAAGATAATTCAAAAGACCATTTTGATACTCTATCAGATTTAATATTACCTATCCAGGAAAAGTTTTATGATTTTTTTGGCTCAACATACCATCTTCCTTACTTTGAGATAATATATTATTACAGCATTGAAAATAATATGTTTTTAAAATTATCGCTTACCGAAAACAAAAAGCTCCACGCAATATTCAGCGATAAGTTTTTATCAGGGGCATTTAAAAACAAAGCATCTGATATGAAAAAACTTCTTCAAAAAACGACCCAATCAGATAGTATCCACGAACAAATTGCCTACGAACAAAATAAATATAAAAATATCCAAAAACTATCCTCATTTGTAAATGAGGCTTTTTGCAGTTTCCAAACTACTTCCTTGTTTATAATTGCCGGCAGAAATGCTACCGTCAGTTATTCCGAACTTTTTGGGAAATATCTTTTTGCAAACATTCAAAGTAAAATAGAGGATAATAAACTACAAACTTTTAAAAAGAAAGAACAAACAGTTGATGAGTCTTTAATGTTAAGTTTTATTGAAAGGGTTTCAAAGATTAAGAACCTTTTTGAGAAATACGGAAATTTTGAAGGATTGATAGAATTTTATCTGAATGATACTACTGAAAAAGAAAGGTTCAAAAAGATTAAAGATAAAATGGATGATATTCTAAAAGGAAAATATTCAATTGACAGATGGGGTGAAAAAATTATTATTGATGAAAAAACAGGACAATATGTACACCTTCATAATTCATCCTCCGGGCAACAAGAAGTTGTTAGGATATTACAAGATTTATTTTTGATATTAATTGAAAAACAAAAAGCCCTAAGAATAATCGAAGAACCTGAAGCACACCTATTTCCAATTGCACAAAAATCAATTATTGAATTATTGGCATTTTTTATAAATCAAGACAATGAAATAATCATTACAACTCATAGCCCTTATGTTTTAACAGTTTTCAATAATCTTCTATTTGCAAACAGAGTGGTAGAAAAGAACCCAAATTCAGAAGATGAGGTAAATGCAATAATTGAAAAGTCAATAAGACTGAAGCAACCAGATTTTTCTGCGTATTCGTTAACTGGTCAAAATGCCGCTGATGATCCTACTGTTTTTTGTGAAAATATTGTGAGTAACAAAACTGGCCTAATCAACCAAAACTATTTAGATACAGTTTCAGAAATGTTAAGCAGTGATTTTGATAGGTTATATTCCATCCATTCCAAATCCCTGATTAGAAAATGAACAAAACATCTCAATTCATACTCAATTTAAAAAATATCAACAATAATATTTCTGACTTTTTACAATCAGAAACCAGAAGTATTTTTTATATCGTTGATATTGATGGACAATCATTTATCAATCCTCATTGTTTGGATATAAACAAATGCTTTTCCATAAAGAACCATAATAATGAGGAGATATTTTTCATTCCAATTGATGGCAAAGAAGGTTTATTGGGGTTTGGGGATTCGTATTGTGATTCAACTGTCTTTAACAAGGATTGCTTTTGTTTTTTAGAATTTAAGTTAAATGCTATTAGTTATAGAAGAACGTGCAATTAGAAAGAATAGAAAAAAAGCAATTAAACAACTATCCAATACAATTGAACTTTTTGATATAAAGTTGAAACGTGATTATTCGGGGTTAAAGATTGAAGCATATGTTTCAACACCACCAACTTATCCAAGAAAAGATACCGCATGGACCAACTTTGAAGTACAATTTCTTGAAGAATTTGGAGTACCATTATTTGAAACAAATGAAAAGGTATTTGACTAAAGCATAATGCAATATTGAAACATGAAGGCAATAATATTTGCAATAACCTTTTTTTGGATAATCAATCCTGTCACCCCCCAAAATGTGGAGCGCTATAAAAAATACCACGACCGTGGGCGGGAAGAGGTTTTGCAGGGCAGGTATGAGATTGCCATTTCCTATTTTGATTCCGCAAATAAAATCATGCCATATTATCCAACCATTTACCAGGATAAAGGCTATGCCGAGATGCAATTGAAAAGATACGAAGATGCCGTTGAGGACTTTAGTTATGTCCTCGAAAAAAAACCTTACATGCACGAAGTCAGGCTACAGCGGGGGATTGCATTTTATCATCTCGACCAATTTGATTTGGCTAGGATTGATTTGGAGGAGGTGATCAACAATTCGCCAAAAAAGATAGCCGAAGCAGACAAGCACCTTGATTATACGCTAAGGGCATTTGCTAAAATTGATGCTTTAAACCAGGCCGAAATTAATTCACAGCAGGCCATCCTTGAAAAAGAGAGGCTTGCAGCGGCAAGACAAAGGGAAGCTATGATATGGGGAACGGTGATACCGCTGGCATTATGGACTGCCCTGTTTATTTGGTGGTAGTTAGGGTTATGCAATTATTTAGCATCATCTTCTACTATTTTGCTTTCTAAATATAATGTGTCTGGACATAAATCCTGACCATTTTTCCATTGGATACTACCAAAAAATGGTTTAACGGAATTAAAAAGAGCTTTATCTTTCAGTTCTTTAAATATTCCAATCTGCAAATAGGGATTCACATCAAATATTTTAATCTCTCCATTATCAAATGTAATATACAATTTGTAATTACTATTTGGTGCTACATTTTTTACTCGTGGGTTCATTTTTTCTATTTTAAAGGGTCTATTTGAAAAATAATACATTGAAATGATTATACCGTAAAACATTGATAACACTGCCATAATTATTCATTTTTATATTTCAAAGTTACAAAGTTAATTAAAATCATTTTAATTTTGGATTTGCTTTTGATCTCTGTAGGATTTTATATTTCTATACAAACCCAGACGGGATAATGAAACGAAGTTATACCTGCCTGTCCGTGTATGTCGCTACGGACGGGAATAACGGGTCGGGCAGGTCTCCAGCACAATATTCCATCATTCCAACATTCCAACATTCCATTATTCCAATTTTTTTTACTTTTGGCACTTGAAAATTATTTATGTTCAGATTAAATTGTAAATAGTATGCTTACGAAAAAAATCCTTGTTATTTATCCTCAGGTCCACGATACTAAAATAGCTGTTTTTCAGCATAGTGGCTGGATATTTTTTAAAACAATCCAATTTACAAAAGTAGAAGCAGAAAAATATGAATCTATCCTGGGCCAGGAAATCCCCAGGACGGATCAAATTTTAAAAGAGTTAAAAGATAACGACATCCTGCTTGAAGATATTCAAATAGTTATGGGCAGGGGAGGCCTTGTAAAGCCCATCGAATCCGGAATTTATGAGCTGAACGACAGGCTCAGGGAAGATCTTTACAAAGGGGTTAATTTGCACGAAACCAACTTAGGTGGATTAATTGCCGACCGGATTGCAAAAATGATCCCTGGCGCACGGGCTTTTCTTGCCGACCCGGTGGTTGTGGATGAATTGGATGATATTGCCAGGGTTTCGGGCCATCCCATGTTCGAGAGAAAGTCAATTTTCCATTCGCTGAACCATAAGTTTGCGGGGCGCAGTTATGCCAAATCCATCAATAAGAAATACAAAGACCTTAACCTGGTTATTGCCCATGTTGGGGAAGGTGGCATTTCGATAGGCGCCCACAAACACGGACGGGTTGTAGATGTGAACCAGGCTTATGACGGCGATGGCCCGTTTTCGTACACCCGCTCAGGGGCCTTACCTTACGGCGATCTGATTGAAGTTTGCTACAGCGGAAAATACACCGAAAATGAACTCAGGAAAATGCTGATTCACGAAGGCGGCCTGCAAGCCCACTTAGGCACGAGCAACATCAACCTTATCGAAAACCGGATAAAGGAAGGCGACCAAAAAGCTGAGTTTATCCTAAAAGCAATGGCCTACCAACTATCGAAAGAGATCGGCTCAATGTATGTGGTCATTGACGAACCGCTGGATGCAATTATTTTGTCAGGAAATATTTTTCAATCCAAATTTTTTACCGAAGAGGTGAAAAGCCGTATCCTCAAATTGGGGCAGGTAATTATTTCGCCCTTTGTTTCGGATATGGATGCCCTGGCCGACAATGCCATGATGATAATGAAAGATGAGGCTGAAGTGCTTGTTTATGAATGAGAAGGGGGAAGGGGCATTGGGTGTAAATGTAAAAGGAAATTTTCGCATTGACCCCCTATAACTTCCCCTTGAGGGGGGGTGCCACTGCACTAGCCGCTGCTGTGGCCAGTGCGAGGGGACTCCCTTCCCCTCTCCGCCTGCCAAAGCGAAGCGGCGGACAGGGCAGGGGAAGGGTTGGGGATGGGGTCTCAAGGATAATGGAAATTAAATCATGTTTTAAAAAAACAACAAAAGACAACATTGATGACGCATTGGTTAGAAGAAGCAGAAAATAAAAAGGTTGAGAAAGCCAAAGTTAGCAGGACAAAGATCAGGAAAAAAATGGAGGAAATAAAACAAAACTACGAAGCCAACAAGGAGGCTTATGATCGTTTTATCAACTCGTTGTTTATATTATGCCAACGCGCAAACAGCCTGCCACCAAAAACCCGTGAACCCTGGGACACCATCGAATCGAAAGCAAGGGAAAGCAAACTCAACAATCATTATTTTACTTTCGGGACCAGGGAAAGGTTTGATAAAAAAGTCCCTGCCAAAATTTTTCCCTTTTTTAAAACCAGGCATTACAAGCATGTCAGGAAAATAATGATTGCAGTTTCTGAAACCATGGGGATGGTAAACATTGAGGTTTACGAAGATTACCTGGCCAAAACGAGGTTATTGATAGATGACCAGTCCGACAGGGATACTTTTATTGATGACGGGCTGGAAGGGGGTCATTTCATTTACCATTATAGCATTAAGGATTTGAATGATGCCCTGATGCTAAACCTGTTAGACTGGCTGGTTTTTAAGAAGGACATGGAACACCTGCCCTTTAAGGATGAGGATATCAAGCGGCCAACAAAATCAAAAACATCCGGGATGGAAGGATAGTAAAATGTTGAGGCCGGGCAGCAGTCCCTGAACAATATTTAATACTTTGACCATATCCTGAAGATTTTCAGAAACTTTGCCACTGTTCTATTTTTTCAAATTATCGCCTCCTTAATACAACCCTGACAGATCCTGCGGACTCTGTCAGGTTGTTTACTACAACACTCCACCCCAAAAGATTTTAGCATTTATTTTGTTCCATCTTAAATCAAAAATTGTCAATCGTTATTCGTCAATCCGCTTTTCTGACTATAAAGTTTCTCACTCCATTACTCCACTACTCCACTCCCTACTCTCTTCCGCTGAGGGATTTGGGTATTCTTCCGTTTTTAATGGATTCGCTACGTAATCTCCGGCCAACAATACGTTCGGTCATCTCGCCAATTTCAAGGATTTTATCTATATCAAGGCCGGTATCAATTCCCATCTCATCCATCATCACTACCATATCTTCGGTGGAAACCAGGCCAACTGCCGACGGGTCTTTATAATAATAATCCCCTGTGCCCGAAACCGGGACACCATCAACAAAGTTTGCAGGCTGTCCGCCAAGCCCGCCCATGGTGGATTCAAAATTTGTCATCCCGGCTTGCAGGGCAGCTAAAACGTTGGCCAATCCCCAACCACGTGTAGTATGGAAGTGGGCAATTTGCTTATGTGGATTATCAACAGCATCAAGGAGCATCGAGAAATACTCAAAAACCCTATCTGGTGAGGCCGAACCATCATGGTCGGCATGTTCCACATCGTTGGCCCCAATATCGAACCACCGTTTGGTAAACTCGATGGCCTTGCTCATTTCTGTTGGACCTTCAATGGGGCAGCCCCAGATAGTGCTCACCGTGCCATTTACTTTAATGCCTGCATCCCTGGCTTTCTTCACCCATTCTTCGCTCATTTTCCAGTATTCATCAAGGGTAAGCCCCGAATTTGTTTTGTGGTGCGATTCACTGGTAGATACCATCAGCAAAATCCTGTCGGGGCCATAACCATCTAACTTTGCCTGTATAGCACGTTGGATTGCACGCTCGCGGATAGTGATGGCAGTGAGGGACACATCGTTGAGCAGATGTTTGATCTTTTTACTGCCCCTGATTTTTTTGAAAAGATCATCGGCATCCCTGAACTGTGGCATCCCCTTTGGGTTTCCAAAATTAGAGACTTCGATATGCTTAAACCCTGCAAGGATCAACTGCTCTGACAACCATAGTTTTGCTTCGGTTGGAATAAATTTTTCTTCGTGCTGAAAACCATCACGAACGGTAATATCCCCGATTGTTACTTTTTTTGGATAATTCATATTTGTTTTTATTTAAATGGGTTTATAATATTCAATAAATTTCATTTCTTTCAAATGCCACATAAGTTTTAATCTTTGTAGGATGATAAAAAACTTTAGGTACTTTTTTTATATCCTTTTTGCTTTTTCCTGTTTTTGATTTTCTTTTAAACAATAGAAAACTATCTTGTGCATTGGTAATGGCAT
>NIVA01000224.1 GCA_002254335.1 Bacteroidetes bacterium 4572_114
TTTTGGCCAACTATATGTCGCAACTATCGCACATCAGGGAATTGTTCGATTGGAAAAATGATACCGTGAAAACCTATTTCACACAGGTAGTAAAAGAAATTATTGGCCTGGAGGATATTTATATATATGATGAAACCATCTCCGATCCTGATATGGCCGGGCAGATGTTCGAAAAGCTCAATCAAATTATCGAGGATAAAAAAACCGCAGAAGGGCGCAGGAATCGTTTTTTAGATCACCTCATCGGGAGGTTTGCCGAAGATTTTACCGGGTATAGCCTGCTGATGTATTCGGTTTATAAACAAACATCAGCATTAAAGATCATCAACGACAAGAGGGACCACCTAAGCATCGATCGCCTGGATTTTGATGAAGGGGGCGATTGCAAAAAACACAGTTGGCGATTTATTTATGTTAATGCTGATGGCACCACATTGTTCAAAAGCATTTGCTGCGAAAACCGCGACAATATCTGTACTTTATTGGATGCCACAATATTGATAGGTGCATGTGAGGATAACTATAAATTTGATGAAGATGGCCAGAAGTGGCAACTCCTGAATAATTGCGAAGATGGGGAGGTGATCGGCATATTTGAAACCAATGATGAGGAAGTTATAATTGAGGTGAGGGATTATTTTAAATATCTTTCTCAAAACGAAGGATTTCATGTCATCGAACACATTCTGCTAAGGAAAAGGGTGTTTGAAGATATTTTTATGCCCGTTCAACTTAACCCGGCAAATGTTGATTGTGGGGATGCCTGTGTTGAGGTGCGGGATCCCTATTCATTCAGGGCTACTGTACTTCTTCCTGCCTGGCCGAAACGCTTCCAAAGTATCCGTTTCCGCAAAATGACAGAACGCACCTTACGCCTGGAAGCCCCGGCGCATGTTTACCTGAAGATTTGCTGGATCAACCATTGCGACATGCTGGCCTTCGAAAGGGTTTACAACGATTGGCAGTTAGTTTTTGCCAAGGTTGGTGTTGCCTTCAAAGGGTATCCCAAAATCAAACTGAGTGATTTTACACCCGGTTCAGATGAATACCAGTTATTGGCCGATCACAGTGAAAAACTTGAAAAGCTGATAAGTAAATTGCACGATGTTGACAATGTGCAACCCCAGGCCGGCCTGCACGATTGCTTGGGCCCGGATAGCGAAAACCCTCAAATTACACTCAATCAAATGAGCTTAGGAACGAATTAATTAACAAGAAAATAATTAACAATATGGATACCCAGAATTTTTTCCCGGATTTTCAACCAAACCAGGTTTTAACCAATACCCAATTAAACCAATTGCGGCAGTACCTGGACGATCAAACCCGGTTGGGCAGGGTCAGGTTGGTTGGGACAGGGATTGTTTGTGGCCTCTATGCAAATTTGGAGGGCAACCATTCAATCCGGATAACAGGGGGTTATGGCGTAACCTCAGATGGATATATCATTGAACTGAAAAATACAACCTACACGAAATATCGAAATTACACCGATCCCCAAACAGTTGGGCCGGAAGAGGAGATGGAGATGCCGTATCCTGTATATGAACCCTGGCGGACCAAGCCGATACCCCAAAAGCAGATCGAAATTCTGGAATTATTAAATGAAGAAGTGTTGGCCGCACCCGATTTTGTTGAAGAGGAAGATAATCCGGCCATTGATCTTACACCGGGCATATATCAGGAAAAAGTGTTGGTGTTGTACTTAGAAATGCTGGATGACCCCCTAAAGTCGTGCATCGTAACCGATTGCAACAACAAGGGCGAAAATGTTGTGCTCACCGTCAGGGCACTGTTAATCAACAAAACTGACCTAAAAGAAGTGCAGCTTTGTGAGGGCAAGGACAAGTTGGTTTACGTTCCACGCCTCATAACTTATCTGCAAACCCAGGGCAAAACCTTAGCTGACCTGAAGAACAGCGGCGGGCTCAATGATGCCTACAAAGAACTTTACAGCCATACTGCCAAACAAATATATAAAGAGGTTAAGAAGGCTTTTGCAAAATACAAAGTTGTGCTGGACCTTGAACCCGAATTTGAAGCTGATATTGATAACCTGCAGGCAACACTCGATCAGGCTTTGGGCAGCGGGTTCAACCAGTACCGGTTCCATTTTGTCCGCGATCTGGCAAAAGCCTATAACGAATTTGCCGGGGCCGCATGCCACCTTGCTAAAAAATGTATTTTCGATGGAATTTTTCCGCGTCATCTCATGTTGCGCGACTTTGTGCAGGATAATGGAAGTATCTCTTCAGGAAAAGGGTACAGGCACTTTTTTGTCCCTTCGCCAGCCCGTAATGTCATCCACGAAGATCTTGAAAAAGCACATAAACTATTTATCCGCACCCTTGCCCTGGCCAAAAACCAGCATTTCGGTTCTGATGATAAATTAAGGATCACCCCCGGCCAAACCCTTCAGTTTAAACTGGGTGAAAGGGCCATTCCGCATTATTATAAACTTGATGAAGTTGAAAAATGGTGGCAGCCTAACCGTTGCTGTACACTTCATCCACCCATATCTTATGAGGAAAACAGGATGGATACAAACCCTCCGCTCAATATTCCACTCGATCCGAAAAAACATCCATTGCACCTCGATCCCGGTCAATTCGGATTTTACAATATCGAAGGCCATCTTGGCGATCAATTGGGCGGAACATTAGATAAGCTGAACAAAATAAAAAAGGCTTTTAATCTCGAATTTGATATTATCAGCCTCTCATTTGATGAATTAAACGGAAGCCTCACATTTCAGGGGCTGGAAGATTTTAAGGAGGTGCTTGCAGCTATTGAAGGCCTCAGGAAAAACCTTGAGGGATTGATAAGCAAAGGTGTGAAAGAACACGCCGAAGAGATTCAAAGCGTGATTGCTGATATTGTTGCCAAAGAAGAGGGCCTGCTTGAACTCAACAAAGAATGGATAATCGGAAGAAGGAAGCTCAGCCCTAATTGCGATATTTCACACCTCCAGGCTGACTACCTTCAGTTGCGCAGCGAACTGATATGCACCTATAATAAAATCATCCTTTGCCTATAAAAATGACGGGGGCAGCGAGAACATCCAGGTAAATGATGGCCAAAGGTCGATCACAAGAATTATTAGTGCCCAGGGTGAAATTGCGCCTAATGTTAACTTGCAGGTAACCGTAATAAGTGCCGATGCAAAAATTTACATGGCCACCTTGACCGGGGAAATCCATTCTTTGCAAGTTGGCGGACAGGAATTTTCAATCGATCAGCTTTGTGCAGAAATCAGGGATGAAGCGGTTCCTGCCTATTCGATGAAGCGGAACAATTATAAAGCAAAATCAATCAATAGATCAATAGTAACTTTTGAAGGAAAATTTAACGAGGCAGGCACAAATGAATTAAAAGTAGGATTTAGATCTAAGATAAACAAACTCAAAAAAGAAAAAGTCGTTTTGGAGAAGGTTGGCAATATCTCAAAAACAGGCCGGCTTTTGTCCAAGGATGTTTTACTCAGGAGTTCGCCACAGGTTTATTCCGGCGGAAACGCTATCGTCCCTGGCACGTCGCGGGAAGTAACATCTTTGCAGGGTGGCAGCAACCCCATGCAGGATTTGTTGTATGGCCTTTATCTTGGGATAAGCGATTTGAAAGCTAAGATAAAGATGCTCATCAGTTTGTTGCCAAAAGATGTGCGTGGGTTTAATTATCTGCTTTATTCCAACGTTGTTAAGGAGATCACCGAACAATTAATCAGGATCCGTTTGATCCTCAATTTCCTGCTCGACCTTATTGTATCAACAAGCGGTACCACAGCGGCCCTGATGCGGTTCATGGCCGGTCCACTGGTTTCCGGGATCGTTAAAAACCTTTCGGAGTTGATGGATTTTCTAAATGCTTATCAGAAAATTCAATACAATTGTTTCCCGGCTCAGTTGGCTACCGTTTATTTCCATCTCGAACATATTCTGCACAGGCATGCTTCCAATTTCGGAAAGTTTGCCGGTAAACATCCGGGAATGGAGCATATGGCCGGGGTGCCCAAAGGCGGTACTTTTATTATTGTTGGAGAGAAAGCCGTGACTAACCAACTTGTCAGGGCCGATTTTGCCCTGCACGGACAGGTGGGTTGTTGTTGTGATATCGATCCCGAAGATATCTGCCTGCCGCCCATCGCCAAAATAGATTACCGGACCCTGGAAGTAACGGTTAATCCCGAAACAGGTGGAATAGAAGATATTGTTGAGAATTTTGATGTTTTGAAAAATGACCTCAACCTTAATGATTATACGGAAATCCCCAATCTTATCCTAACTGAAGAAAAATCCAGGCTGGGCGCAAATTTATCTATCATCGAACACGAAAACAAAAAGGTAATTCATTACGAATTTAATAAACCTAAAATTGCCATAGATGAATTTTCATATCAAATAGTTGACGAAAAATCGGGCTGTCAGCTTTCCGACACTGGTAAGGTTATTATTCTTATCCGCCAAAAAACCGGTCCTCCATTCTATGCAGGCGAAGACATTGCTGTAACACACGTAAATCAACCGGTAGTAATCGATGTTGCGCTAAATGATGTGCTGAACCGACAAATGCTCCAGTTGGATTATACCCTCAACGCCCCTCAATCAACGTCCCTTGGAAATATTATCCAGGTCATAACCATCGAGAACAGTCGCCCCGCCTTTAAATTTATTCCTATAGAGGGCTTTAGCGGCCGCGACCAGTTTGGTTATACCATAACGTTTGGCGGCAAAATAAAGGCTACAGGATTGGCAACTGTGCTTGTTATACCATGCTGCGATGGCAATGGCGCCCATGCCGGGCATTATCCAGGGAATGGTGTATGAAATCACATTGGAAGGTTTGCAGGGCGCATTAACCGGTGCTACTGTCCATCTGATGCAGGGGGCGAATGTGGTCGCACAACAAATAACAAACAAAGGCCAGTATGCTTTTACCGATGTAGTGCCGGGGACTTACAGCCTGATCTTCAAAAAAGTTGATCCGCAAACAGGGGTGCAAACCCACCAAACGGTAACCCTTACCGGAATTATCATCGATGCCGGGCAGACACTTACCGCAGAAACGGTATTTATGCAGGAGGTTCAGCAGGGCCGGTTTGTTATCGAAAACCTGGGGCTAATTGGTAATATCACAGCCCTTTCAAAAAATTTGGGCACTGTTTCCGGACTTGAAAAAGGTGAGGCTGTGTTGGCAGTTTTTGAAACCCTGGTTCCCCGTAAAACTGCACGGATCGAAGTTGTGGAAGAAATTACCGGAAGCGATATTGTGAAAGATAAGGCGGCGATGGATAGGGTTTCCGATCTTGTTAAAGGTAAAATTATTAATGAGGGGGTCTCCGGCGAGGACATTGCCAGGGAGTATAAAGAAACAACAAACCTGTTGATCGAAAAATATAAAACAGCGAGCGGGGAGGAAAAGAAAACCTACAAAACACTGATCAATACAGTTGCAATTGCGATGCTGGATAATGTTGCCACTTCCGAATTAAATGAACTTTCAGCCGGTACCGAAGATATTCTCAAAGAGACAGTCGCAAATCTTAAAAATGCAAACATCTCGATAAAGACCCTGAAGAACAATTGGAAGGGCAATGACCTGAAGAACAAACTGAAGATTTCTTCTGTAACAAGAGTTAATAAAATATTCAAATAGGGCCAATCCATAATGTCCGGTTTTTTTTTTGATTTTAGAATAACGGTTTTAGGTTATTTGCCAAAGGCATCCATGTGGGAGATGAGCCTGATGTTCACACAAATCAAAAATCAAAAATCGTTAATCAGCAAACTTGTCCGTATGGATCGTTAATCAATTTTTAGCGGCTTAACAGACAAATTATAAATAGAATGGCAAACCACATCATAAATAAGCAAATTATCAACCTGGCCCTGGATTCTGATGAACAAGCCCATCAAATTCAGGAAAAGGCCAAAGGCTTGTATTATGATAAGGTGTTGCCCAAATTGGATGAATTATTTGCCCGGCTTTCGCCCAATGGCAAAGTTTACCGCTTCAACCGGCTGGAAGTTGACCTTGGGCAGGTCAGGCCCGAAAATTTGGAAGAGGCTTTTGTTGCCCGGTTGCCAATGCTGTTGGAAGAGATAATATTAGAAAAGACAAATAATCTAAAGTTTCCTGCCACTGGTACTGATGAATTAAAGACTGGTTCGGAAGAAGGCTCCCTTTTCGAGGCCTTTATCCATTACCTGAAAACAGGTTTGCTGCCCTGGTGGTTTTCTGATAAAGATGTGGATTTGCCGGAAAACTTATTTATGGAAGTTGCCGGCCAACTTCAGGGGGATCATTTAAAAACACTGGAATCGACACTCAAAATCCCCCTGGCCAAGGCTCGAATGGCTAGGCAATTTCCTGTTCCTTTTATTGATAAACTTCTGAAACAGTTTCCCGGACCGCGTAGTTACTTAGATGCTGAAATTGATAAACAAAAGGAAACTAAACAGTTTTCAACCATCCTTTCGATTTTAATAAACGAGGCTTTATATGCCTTAAAAGAAATGTCGATTGATGAAGATATCCAGGGCAAGGTGAGGCTCACAATCCTGGAAGCCTTATTGGGAGAAACTTCTGCACGCAAGATGTTTCCACTCGCAAGCATAGGTTATAAGCTAACTCCTGAAACCCAAGTTTTGGTTGAAGGATCGGTTCAAGCTATGGTAAATGTTCTTCTCGGCGAGGGGTACAAACAAAAAGATATTGTTCACCTGTTCACTGGTGCAGCCAACATCTTACCTGAAAATACCCTCACAGGTTTATGGATAGAACAATATTTGAAGGATGATCAAGTGGCTGATAAAGTTTTGGCTGGGATGGATAAGGTTTTATTGGAAGAAACAAAAGAGGACAAAGATAATGATGAAGATACAGGTGTCGGTAATTTATTGGAAGAAGGAATTTACATCAATAATGCAGGTTTAATACTCCTGTGGCCGTTCCTGAAACCTTATTTTTCAAGTTGAAAAAGGTGAAACCAATAAGTTGATCAATACGGCTATTGAACAATGGGGTGCAATAGGAAAAGTGAGTGTAACCGGGTTCCGTGGGTCATTCCTTCAAAGGGAAGGCAAGCTGCAGTTAACGGATTCAGGCTGGAACCTGAAAGTTGACAGAAAATCTTATGATCTTTTGCTCGACCGGTTGCCCTGGATGATAAGTATGATAAAACTGAAATGGATGGATAAAGTTCTTTATGTCGATTGGTAGTCGAAGGGATGCAAGCCCCGACAAAGGAGGGGATGGCAGCCCTGAGATGAAATGCAAAGCACAATTGACGTATGAAGCGCAAATGACAACAAATGATGCCCGAAAGGCCTAAATTAATTTGAAAATGAAAGCCTTAATCCGCGTCTGAAACCATCGTCAACATGTTAGCATGAGTGACTTTTTAAGAGCCTAATGACGGCGCAGCAAATGACAGCGCAGCAAATGACAATATTCAAATAAATGCAAGCAAAAAAATCAAATATTAACCACAATTCGCAGCACATTGTAAAAGAAATGGCCTGGCTTGAATCCATTCTCAAAACCCGGTTGGCTTTACATACCGGTGAAAAATCCCGCTACACAAGCATCGATCAGATAAACCCACCTGAATTCAAATCTCAAAATTCTATCTATTCTAACCTAATAAACCATTATCAGTTGAATCCATCCGAGCGGATTACTTTGCTTATAGCGTTGACGCCCCACATCAAGCCACAAATCCTGGATGTATTCTTTCGGCCACATCCGTTAACAAACAGGGGCTATACAGAATTTGGCGGCATTAAGGGCAATATGCACGGAGGCTTTTTGCCAACCGGCGAAACGGTACTGTTTGTGCTTGCCGGCGACAATGTTGAATTGCGGTTGAAATACCAGGAGCTATTTAGCAGCGATCACATTTTTGCCATGCACAATATCCTGAAACTTGAACCACCTCCTGACAATGAACCCATTTGGAGTGGCAACCTGGTGATCTCGGATGAGCTGATCGATTTAATAACAAAGGGATATATCAGTAAACCGGATTTCAGCCGCAACTTCCCGGCCAGGCGCATCTCCTCAGCAATGGACTGGGATGAATTGGTATTGAACAATGATACCATGGAGCAGGTTCAGGAACTCATCCACTGGATCGACCATGGGCAAACTTTATTGTCGGACTGGGGCCTCGGACGTATCCTGAAACCAGGATATAAGTGCCTTTTTTACGGGCCTTCGGGAACTGGCAAAACTCTAACTGCAAGTTTGATCGGCAGGCAGGTGGACAAAGATGTCTATCGTATCGACCTTTCATCCGTAGTTTCTAAATATATCGGTGAAACCGAGAAAAACCTTGAAAAGATCTTCGATAAGGCCGGGCACATTGATTGTATCCTCTTTTTTGATGAAGCCGATGCCCTGTTTGGTAAACGCACTAACGTCAGCGATGCCCATGACCGTTATGCCAACCAGGAAGTTTCGTACCTGCTGCAGCGTATCGAGGAATATCCATCAGTTATAAATGTTGTGAGATACGCATCCCTGATGGCCATTACCAGGAATTCAAATGAGATACAAAGACATGATATCATCAAAGGTATCAGGCGGGAATTTCAAAAAGAGGGGAAAACAATATAATGGCAGATCAGTAAAAATATTTTACTAATGAAAACTACTGAAGTAAAAAGCCGGGCAACTACAAGCAGGGCTGTTGCCAACACAATAAAAGCCAATGCACGCCAGGCACATGTCCAAACCAAACTCACCGTTGGGCAGCCCGGCGATAAATACGAACAGGAAGCCGACCAAGTGGCCGATCAGGTGATGAGCATGACCGGCCCACAGGTACAGCGCCAATGTACAGGCGAAACCTTCAAACGGACAGAGGGCCAAGCCAAGTGTAGTTTCCAGTGCACAACTTCATGCAAGCGAATGTGGTGGCCAACCACTTGCTGCCTCTACCCGGAGTTTTTTCGAGCCACGCTTTGGCCATGATTTCAGTAATGTAAAGGTACATACCTGCGATAGCGCAGTTCAAATGAACCGGAACCTAAATGCACAGGCGTTTACTCATGGGAGCAATATTTTTTTCAATCGGGGGAAGTATAATCCCGGGACATCACACGGAAAAAACTTACTGGCACATGAGCTGACACATGTGGTACAGCAAAACTCCGGATTAAACAGGTTCATCCAAACAAAAATCGGGGATGGCCATGATTTAACCTCTCCTCGTTTTGTTAGCGACACTGCACTGCAAAATATTTATGATGGTATTGGCACGTTGAAGAAAGGCGATAAAAATGAATCAGTACGAAAAGTTCAACATGGGATTCACGATTCAGGGATATTATTTTTAGGTCATGGAATTGACGGAAAGTTTGGGAAACAAACAGAACGTTATGTAAAAAGATTTCAAAAAAGGAAACGGATAACTACTGATCCGAAAGGTGTAGTAGGTGCTGCCACTATTGAGAAACTTGACAAACTTTTCCCGGCTACTTCGTTACCATCCGGAGCAGGTAGTGCATTCAAATTTCCAACAATGTTGCAAATCCTCTGTGCTTGGAACTCTTCAATGATAAAGGATTTAAAAAAACTTTATGTTCATTTGGTGAGTGATTTAAAATGGGCGGATGAACGTTTCGATGGTACCAGTTGGGTCGCCAAACCTATGGATGGTTCGGGTGAAACTGTTGGGCATACTATTTTTATTGCAACAGATGACAAAAGTGAAAATGTAGCCTCGTCCCTATATCATGAATACCAACATGCAAGGGCACCTTATGTTTATCGCAGCAGAAGTTGGGGGGACGAAGAAAGCTATGTTTTTCGGACAGAAACTGATTGGGCTATAAGTAGGGGGATAACCCCTGATCCAAGCCTTACCAAAAAGGATGCAAAAACCGGAAAGACTGTAACCAATGTAGCAGGTATTAGCTCGGCAGTTGAAAGTTACCCAGGCCTTGATAAGGCCAATCCGGGGGAAGTTATTGGCAAAGTTAGATCTAATCCGAAATGGGTATGGGTGAGCCTAAATGGAAGGAATACAAAAAGAAAAGCCAAAAAGAATGATTCCGTTCCGGGCAAAAGAGTTATCAAGCCACCTCGGCACAGGGTAAGGGACAAGGAATGGAAGTGTTAGTATTGGGATTTTGATATTATTCGGATGCTTTTGGTATATTCAAAAACAAATAAGATCTTTGGACTTAAAATCTTAAAAATGAAAGCTGCAGCGATAAAAACAGAAAATAAAACTACAGCCAGCAGAGGGTTTGCCAACATAATAAAAGCCAATGCACGCCAGGCACATGTCCAAACCAAACTCACCGTTGGGCAGCCCGGCGATAAATACGAACAGGAAGCCGACCAAGTGGCCGATCAGGTAATGCGCATGACCGGCCCACAGGTGCAGCGCCAATGTACATCATGTGAGGAAAA
>NIVA01000039.1 GCA_002254335.1 Bacteroidetes bacterium 4572_114
CCCCCTGAAGGGACTTCCACCTCAAAATTAGTTTTTGGACCGTATCCATCAAAAGATGCAGTAACATCATAGTTGCCCGGTGGGATATCTTCTATGAGGTACTTGCCCAGCGAGTTGGTAGTTGCCGAAAAGGCCGTCCCTTCAATCTGGACAAATGCGCCCACCAATAATTCATTTGTAGTTTCATCGTAAACTTTACCGCTAAGGTCTCCCGGAGCTGGCAATTCGCCGCTAAGGCTGATGTTATCGATATACCATCCGTTAAGATACCACGAATCCTGGCCATGTGCCCTGAAAAAGACCTTGAAGATTTCCCCGGCAACATAGCCGGAAACATCAAAGGTTTCGCTGGTCCATCCAAAACCACCTCCCTGGTTGTCGTAAGTTGCAACCGTGTAAAAATCCCCGTTTTCAAATACTACCCGCACAAACAATTCTTCCACCGTTTGTGACTGATATTCATCAAATAAAATATCATAGGATAAAATCACTGTTTCGTAATCGGTAGCATCAAAAAAGTGGGTGCGCAAATCGAGGTTATAGTCGAAAACACGCGGGGAGTAACTGAATTTTGCCGAAGGTTCAGGGTTTCCAATGTTGTTGTTGACGGCCCAGTTTTCTCCAGTAGCCGTCCATCTGTTGGTTTCAAAACTTCCCGACCCCCAGGTTTCGAGGAAGGGGAAAGTAAATGGCGGCACGTACTCCCAGTTCACCCTGTCATATAGGTCATTTTCAAAAGCTTCGCCCGCAAAATCGCCGGTGGCATTATCGAAGTGCAGGTATCCGTTATCCGCATTTTTAGTTACATTATATGTCGATCCGGTAGTGTTTGTCGGGAAGACGGCATCATAAATCACGATATCAGCGCCATTGTCCCAGGTGATAAGCGTACCCCCCAGGGCACCATCCTTAAATGTACAGTTTTTGAATATCCAGTCTCCTGGCAGATATGCGCCGCTATGAATATTCACGCCGTCTGTATCCATGTTGCTGAACTCCACATTTTCGGCTGCAATTTGACCACCGGCATTTACATCGAATACATAATCGCCTTTTGAAAGGCTGGTAACAGTTATAGCATCCCCACCGCCACCAGGTAAATATAACCCACCCCCATTATTTACACTCACACCCCCATCAATCAAAAGGCTGCTACCAGGATTACAAATCAACTGCCCGTTGTCCACGGTGAGTATTTTTGTAACTGATATGGTTTGTCCCTCCGGTAAAACCACTGAAGCATCATTTTTATCAATTGTTAAATTATAGAAGATTTCATCTTCTGGATAAACAATATCCATCTCTCCATCAAAAATCACATTCCCCACAAGTTCATCAAAATGGGCAGGCGTTAGGTTGTTGTTGAAATTACCTGCAATATACATTTCGCCCGGGGCTTCGAAATTACCGCCATCGATGGTAAAATCGCCGTTGATATTGAGTGTCCCTACGGCAGTAAGTGTAGATGCAAGGGCTTCGGGCGATTTACTGCTTTTGTCCATGGTGAGGTTAAAGAGGTTACTTCCTTCATTCACATCAATTTCAGCATCATCGTCATAATTATAGAAAAATACCGTCCCCCCTGTTGGGGTAAAAGTATCATTTTCAACGTCCAGGCCCTGGGAAATCCTAATGGTCCCGCCCGTGATATTTTCGGTAAAATTATGGACTGAATAATCATAAACCCTGATGCCCCTATTCCTAAAATCGAGAACACCATCGCTCATTGTCAGGGAAGCATCACTACTATATGGCCAGTAGCTGTCATCAACCCCACCATGAATATTCATCACCCCTCCAGTTATCTCAAGGCTTCCGTTAAGGTCGATGAACTCTCCGGAACCCGTTCCCTGGTGCAGGTCGATCTGGCCGGCGGTAAGAATGTAGTTTCCGTAAATCCCATTGTCCAACAAATCGAAAGCTTCAAACTCACCACCATTTACACGGATGGTACCTTGTGTCCAGTCTAAATGCTGCACCGAGGTATAATTTTCGTGAAAGCGCAATTCACCGTTAAATTTATCAATTTCCAATTCGTAAAAATTTTCACCATTAACTTGCTGTGTGAGGCTGCCGGTAAAAATCACCCTTGCATTTCCGTGGTTAAACCCTGAATTATTGGTCCAGCTACCTTTGATGTAAATGTCATGCCCGTTTGCCTTTAATACCCCATCCGAAATAGTCAGGTTACCTCTTATCTCAATATCGCTGGACAACACAACCCAATCTTCAACATTAATTTCAACATTATTAAAATAACTGCCCGGGGAAGAGTAAACGCCTGGCCCGCCGGGACCGGGATGGTTGAAAGTAATTTTGCCATTTGGGAAGGTAACCTGGCTCCCGATGTAGGCCAGGTAAGTCCCATCCAGGATAGTTGGATTCATTGAGTATCCAATATATATTGCACCAGGTTCAATCTGGAATGCTCCACCTATCCTCAAGGGATAAACGCCCCCGGGGCACATATCAAAGGCGGCAAAGGCACCATCGGTTTTTGTAACTTTCAGGTCAAAAAACCTGCAATCGTCGGATTTGATATAAATCAGTGAATTTTCATCGCCGGTAAAATTGACAAATCCGTGGTTTAAATTCAGGATGATATCAGTATCGAAAGTCCAATCGCCATGAACATACATGCCCGAACCTTCAGTCATTTCGAGGTAACTATAACGTACTGCCAGCACATCTCCGTAGCAGGAAATCCGTGAATCCGTGTTTAAGATGTACAAATCACCATATAAATTAAGGTTATTATTAATAGTGAGGTTATGGTCCATAATGCGCAGGTTGCCATTTCCCTGGATATTCAACGTCCCGCAAACTGCGTCACTGCCGGTGATGCGGGGATCGTTGGGCCCGTCGCCAATAACAACCTTTGATGCAGCATTAGGAACTATGTGGCCCACCCAATTGTCAGGGTCGTGCCAGTTATTGGACACATCACCCGTCCATATAAATGCCTCGTCGATTTTAATGCCAATCATACCATTTCCAGTCCCACGTTCTTTCAGGAAGAAACAAATCCCGTAATCATCTTCTTCGGTAATATCCACTACAAACGATTCTTTGGTGTTGCCATAATTTTCAGATATATAATCGGCGTCCCAAATGCGGCTGTAGTAATTTCCATCGGTGGATGAAAAGAATGCCATGTCAACATCCATATTTCCGGAAATTCGATACATTTCAAAATAATAATATCCAGGGGCAAGGTGGATGTCGCGCATCTCAACAAATTTATCTTCCTGCCAGTTCAATTGCACAGTTGCACCCGGCGTTAGGGTAAGTTCATCGTTGTCTCCTTCATATTGAACATACACTGTTGTGTCCCCATCGTGGGGCCTGACTTTAATCCCATAGGTTTCTGTGGGCAGATGATTGCCATCGAGCACCACAAAGTTTTGCCTTTTCAGGTGATATGATTCCATAATCAAATCATCGAAATCTTCATCCCAAAGTTCGCAGCTCCATCGACAACCGGATGTTTCGGGGAATGCCCCTACAATGGCCCAGGAGGGATGTGCATGTTCAAACCTGTAATACTCGGCTTCGGTTTCGGCTTCTTCAACCTGTGAATGATGTAGAAATGGGACAAACCCGCCCTCATGTATCTTGAAATTACCCCAGCTACCATCGGCGGCAGCTATGTATGGGGCAAACTCGGTATCCTGCAGATAAACCATAACGCGGCAATCGTCGGAAGCAACGCCTGAAGGGACTTCCCAATTATAATATCCACAGTTCTCTGCCCCGGCTTCAATAAGATTGAAACTAAGCCCACCGGTTGTTGAATAAAAAAGATCGACAGACGTAGTGCCATAATATTTATCGGCAGCCCAGAGTATCTCATAAAAATCACCTTCATACACATCTTCGCCATCTCCATCATCATTGTACCTTCGATCGCCAAAAGGGCGGCGCAAATAAACCGCATCCCCGGTAGAGCCACCGGGATGCACCGTAACGAGGTGCAACATCGACCACCGGCTGATTGAAACAATTTCAGGCTCCCAGGTATAGTGGGTATAAACTTTATTATTTGAAGAGTTGTATCCAATTGCACAAACCGAGTGACCTGAAATATCTATATGCAAAGGCCTTCCGGCATCTATCTCCTCTTTTGTCCTTGTCCAGTGGAGGGAATAGTGCGTGCCAATATTAAAACTGTAGGGCAATATATCGTTGCAAACTTCCTTGTAGCCATTGTCCATCATGTGTGGCATTGTTGTTCCCGATAAAGTGTCGGTATCCATTGCCAGGGCCAGCATCAATTGAAGGTTGGCGACATTATAATCCCACTCACCTCCATTATCAATGGCATCCCAACGCTGATAATGATATTGGACAAACCCGGCATATTTCCAGCTTTCGAAAAGGGAAGTTACATCCCAGTATGCAAGCAACATGGCGGCGGCAGTTGGCGTGCAACCATAGCTCCAGTCGTAAAAAGGCATCGACTGATAATAAGGGATGTATTTGGCGGCATCGGTAGCGGGCGTAAACCCATCCAAATATTTTTGCCAATCCCCGCTAAAGTCATCCGGCTGAATAAAGTAGGTGGCTTCCTGCCTTCGGGCCTCAAATTCCTCCTGGCCGATAATCCCTCCTGTAGGTGAAAGGTTTATGAATTTTACCGTATCACCACACCTATACTTATACCAGGTATTGAAGTGATCGAAATAATAAACTTTTACAAATTCAGCAGTTTGCCCATTGAAAGTTTTTTTGAGCATCTTTTCCAATTTTGCTGCTTCGGCATATTCCGGTGAGAGACATGCCGACGATTCTATCATTACCGGCAGGTTGGGCCGGGCAGCAACCAAAAGCCTCCCAAATTTTCCGGCGCCCCATTGGGCACGTTTGTTACCGCTTTCTTTAAACTCTTTTCGGTCGGTTAATAGTTGTTCCTGTGAGGGAAATGGCCCTCCAATTGAATAATTGAACCGCCAGGCGATGATCTCTTCATCCAGCCCATAATAGGGAATTGGATCGGATGGATAAACATCGCCCCAATAAGCCTGTGCATTTTTATCGGCAATTTTTTTGATCTCCTGAAAAGGGACAGTTTCGATGCTTTGCGCTGATGCGAAAACACTGATGAGCAACAGCGTAATCGAGATTGTAATTTGTTGTTTCATTTTAAAATATCCTTTCTTTTTTTTAAAGATATGGTTTTTTAAATTAATGTTCCAATTGTTATGATAGTGAACAGCCAGCTTAACAATGTCATGAACAGTTCAGTTTTTCTTGAAACCTCACCATGCCAGTTTCTGATAGCGAAAATTACCAGGATACCTGCAACCCCAATAATCCAATAAAACTGGGTTTGCAATATGGCAGCGGAAATAAATATGATTGCTAAACTGGTGATGCAAGAAATATTTGTAAGCTGGTTTTGCATGGCGACAAAATTAAGGGCAGGGGGATTTTATTGACATGGAGAATAACGCAAAAGGGATGGAGAGGAACGACAGGGGGAGGGGGAATGGAGTGATGGAGTGGTGGAGTGATGGAGTGATGGAGTAGTGGAGTGGTGGAGTGATGGAGTGATGGAGTGGTGGGGAGATTGATGATTGATGATTGACGATTGACGATTTTTGATTGGGGTGTTGATGTGGCGGTGAGGGATAATGGAAGAAGAAACCCTTATGGTCAAGATTTGGATTGGTAAAAAGCAACCCATTAAACTACTCGAGGTTTTTGTCTGATGAAAGTTCAACAATATCAATAAAAGATATTGATAATCAATCGTAATAGTAAAAGGGATATTATTGTTTTCATCTTTGCAGGGATCCGGCAAAAACTACAAAATATTTTTAAGTTCAATTAAATCCTGAATTTCAAATGTTGCCCCTCCATTGTGCGCAACTTTTTGAGGGTTGAAGAAAACTGCATCCATTCCGATTTCGGACGCACCCACTATATCCACTTCAAAATCGTCTCCAATCATCACGCTTTCTGCGGCATTGGTCCCAACTGTCCTCAGGGCAAAATCGAAAATGCACCTGGTAGGTTTCTTGCAACCTGCATCCTCTGAAGTAATCACTTGCTCAAAATATTGATCCAACTTACTATTTTTAAGCTTACTGTCCTGAACCTCTTCAAACCCATTGGTGATGATATGGAGCGGGTACTTTTTGTTCAGATAAATCAATATATCATGTGTGTGTGGAAACAGGTTGGTTTTTTGTGGGCTGATGGTAATATAATCCAAACCGATTTTTTCGGCTAATGTAGGATCATCAATCCCAAAATCCAAGAGGGTAAGTTCAAACCTTCGCGACTTTAGATAATTTTTTTCAATCTTCCCATCGCGGTACAAAGCCCAGAGAATATTATTGTGGTGTAGGTAACTTCGCGTAAAATCACCAATAGATTTAATCCCTAATTCCCTTAGCGAATATTTTTTGTAAATATCTTTGTAAGTTTCCTGTGCATTTTTTTCAAAATCCCAAAGGGTCCTGTCCAGGTCAAAAAAGATATGCTTGTATTTTTTCATGGTTTCTGTAATTCTGCTGCGAAAGTACAACATAACACAACACAACACAACATAGCATGCTATGTTGCTATGTTGCTACGTTGTAAAAAAAAATCAAAAAAAACTTTGATTTTCAAATTATAGTCATATCTTTGCAATATCATATTAATATCATAATAAATTAATTTAAAGTTTAAAACTATGAAAGAAGAAAAGAGTTTTTCACCGATGTCGGGTTACCTGATGGTGGTAATTGTCCTTGTGTTGATCATTGTCCCAATCCTGGGTTTGTTCCTGATGAAAATGCTTTGGCTGATCGTCCCCCTCGTTTTGGGTATTTTCCTTGCAATAGGGTTCTTGGTGGTTAACCCAAACGAATCTGCTGTGATGGTGCTTTTTGGGGCATACAAAGGAACGATTAAAAAGAACGGGTTTTTTTGGGCCAACCCATTTCTTGCCCGTAAGAAAATTTCGCTGCGTGCCCGCAACCTCGACAGCGATCCGATTAAAGTAAACGATAAGGTTGGAAACCCGATTATGATTGGGATTGTTTTGGTATGGAGGGTGCAAGATACATTTAAGGCTGCCTTCGAAGTAGATGATTATTCCCACTTTGTAGATATTCAAAGTGAAGCTGCTATACGTAAACTTGCCGGACATTATCCTTATGATAATTTCGATGATGAGGGAGCCGAAACTACCTTACGTTCGGGCGGTGAAGAGGTGAATTATGTGCTCGAAGAGGAACTTACCGAAAGGCTGGCCATTGCAGGAATTGAAGTGCACGAAGCCAGGATCAGTTACCTTGCATATTCCTCCGAAATTGCCGGTGCAATGCTTCGCCGTCAGCAGGCCACGGCCATTGTAGCTGCAAGGATAAAAATTGTTGAAGGTGCCGTAAGCATGGTGGAAATGGCATTGGAGCAGCTTTCAGATAAAAACATTATCGAAATGGATGATGATAAAAAAGCAGCGATGGTCAGTAACCTGATGGTGGTACTTTGCTCAGATAAAGATGCCACACCAATTGTAAACACAGGAACGCTACATCAGTAAGAGAGGAAAGATGGAATATTGGAAAAATGAAATTTTGGGAAGATAGAATTTTGGAAGATTGGAATGATGGGTTGGTGGGTAATTCCATCACTCCATAAGTTCGTTAGGAATGATAACTTTTGCAAGGTTGTCATGTTTCAGATATAAAATAAATGTAAGTATTTAGGTAGTTGTTTTATTGCAAAATAGTTCAGACCCCAACCCTTCCCCTGTGACCGCAGGAAACCCGTATGGGCAGGGGAAGGGAGTCCTTACGCACAAGCCACTGCAGCGGCCAGTGCAGTGGCATCCTCCCCCTTCGATGACCAGAAGGGCATCCGTATGGACCGAAGGGAGTCCGCATGGAAAGGGGGAGTTAGAGGGGGCCTTGTAAATGGATGACTACAAAAAGTAGCTAAATAATTACAAACAAACAAATAGAAACTCAAACTTAATTATGCCTAAAAAGAAACCATTTGTGCTCAGGTTGAACCCTGAGATGTTTGAACGTCTGGAAAAGTGGTCTGCTGATGAATTCAGGAGCACAAATGGCCAGATTGAATGGATACTTGACCAGGCGCTGAAGAAGGCCGGAAGGGCAAAGAAGGAAACGAAACCGGAAAACCCGGAGGAATAGCCGGGAATCCGATTTTTTAATGCAACAATTTGAAAAGGTACAATAAAAATGGAAGATAAATCAGATATAGAAATCCTAAAAGAATTCGCAAAATCTACAGGCAGGGAAATCGTAGCCAAAGAATTGCCATATCGCAGAACTGGCATCCGCACCACGCAGAAATACAAACGGATGGTTTATATCCCAAACAATCCTGCGAAGACAAGTATATTTGTTTGGTTTAACGATCCATATACCAGGGTAGGCCAACAAACAATATTCAGTGGTGCTTTTATCCCAATATCGTCAAGAATAAAATCCAAATTAGTTATTAGGCCCAGCATTTTCCTCGATAAGCTAAACTTCTTCTCCAAAACAAAGGCCAACAAATTAGGGAACCGGAAATTCGATTCAAAAGTTACAATATCTGGTAAAATGGATACGGAATCAAAAAGGCTTTTATCTCATTCAAGACTTCAATATCAGATTTTACGCGCTTTGGAAATAGAAAGCTATATTAGCATTTCAATAAATGAATTAAAAATTGACTTTGTACCGGAACTTAGTCAAACTTCAAGCTTTTCAATTATTAACCGTCATGGCTGGGATATTGACAAAAACATTATAGAAAAAGTGTTTAGCAGTATAGAAAAGATTAAAAGCATAATTGAATAATGTTGACCCTTCGAATTTAAAAAATGTAATTGGAGAATATTATATAATCAACACTTAATGCTGCTATCAATGAAGTGCTTGCCGGTGGGCCGCTTGACCCACTGGTTTTTTTGTGAAACACATTTTTCAAAAACGCACTGAATTGAAATATGTAAGTTGAACAAATCCCGATAGGGCAGGTTATCGAAATAAACTAATTCATCAAATCAGTATTCAACAACCAATTTCAAATTCGAGACTATTAAGCCATCCAGGCTAAGCTGCACAAAATATACTCCTGCATCGAACCCAGTTGTACTCATTGGTATTTGAAATTTGCCGGACTGAGCCATTCCATAACTAATATTGTAAATCAGAGAGCCCTTGATATCAATAATGGATAACGATAAGTTTCCTGGCCCATTGAGTTCCAGGGAAATGTTAGCTTGGCTTTTGCAAGGGTTAGGGTAGCAAAAGGCAGAAATATAATTCGTATTGTAATCTCCCTTGTAATCTCCCTCAATCCCAACAGTAGGATTTCCCTTTTCGCCATAAACCCCTGTATGCCTTACATTGTATTGTAAAACGGGCAGCACCGCCAATTCCTCGTTGTAGGCAACACCTGCATCCCAAAGATATATCCATGATTCGGAAGAAGCATCAACATAGCCTCCTCCATTCAGGTTAAGAGCCCCGTCACCATTAATATCCATCACCATCGGGTTGATGAAAAATGATGTGCCATCAACTTCAATTGGCCAGCCTTCCATCATGGTGCC
>NIVA01000040.1 GCA_002254335.1 Bacteroidetes bacterium 4572_114
TCCTTTTTAAAATCCCCCTCGATGCTAATGGAGTCGGTAACGCTAATTTCCGAAGTAAACGGATTTATTTGTACAGCAAGATTATGATTTACCGCTTCATCATTTTGAGAAAACGACAGCGAACTAAATAGAATTACGATTGCGAGTAGTAACAGGTTTTTCATTGTTATGATTTTAATTTTTTTTGCAAAAATAGATAATTAATCAGGTTAAGGAAATTGGGGTTTTTATTGGCCGGGGTTTTTTGAAATAGAAATGAGACTTGAAATTACACTATTATTAACGAGGGGGAATTGCAGATGGTTGAAAAATTGGTGTTGCGGTAGTATCAGAATTTAAACCTAACAGGTTTTAAAAAACCTGTTAGGTTTATTCATTTTCATCAAAGCCACCCACTCCAGTAATAATGATCTTCAAAACTATCCCCCAAATCAACCTCATCATTAAACAGCCCATAAACTGCCGATCCGCTTCCGGTCATCGATGCATAAACTGCCCCCGTTTGATACAACCGCTCCTTAATTTCACTCAATTTAGGATGTGATTGAAAGATGCTTTTTTCAAAGTCGTTATTCAAATTATCCCTCCATTCCTCAACAGGGAGCTGAACGGTTTGGCCCACAGAAATTTCGGGTGTTTTTGGCATGATACCGCTGTATGCTCCCTTGGTATTTATATGGGCGTCCGGTTTGGCCAATACCAAAAAATACCCGGACAGGTCAATATTTACACTTGATAACCGATCTCCTTTCCCGAAAGCAAAAACAGGTTTATTTTTGATAAAAAAGGCACAATCGCTCCCCAACCGGCGGGCGTATTCTTCTAGTTTTTCATTGGATAAACCCAACTGAAATTCACGGTCGATCAGTTTCAGCATAAACGCCCCATCTGAGCTGCCACCACCTAATCCGGCACCCATCGGGATAACTTTACACAAATGGATTTTTACTGCCGGAAGGTTGAAATCATGTTGGAATAATTCCCACGCCTTTACACAAAGATTAGTTTTTGTATTACCCGGGATTTGCAGCCCGGAAACCGTAAGCGTAAAGTTTTTGTCAGGGGCTATAATCAGCTCAAGGGCATCATTTATAGGAATGGGGTACAGGATGGTTTCGATATTATGAAAACCATCATCCCTTTTTTGGAGGACAGACAGCCCCAAGTTTATTTTAGCATTTGGAAATAAAACCATTGTTCTTAAATTTTTTAAGCAAAGGTAATGACTTGGGGGAAATGAGAGAATGATAAAATGCGCAAATATTGGCCTCTTTCATTTTTCGGTTTACATTTTGTGTGTGTAAGAAAACTTTATTTTTTTATTTTTAAACTTAGTAGAAGAAAAAACTGACGCAGGTTTACACGGATACAACGGATTGAAAATCCGTTTGACCAGCGAAAATCCGCGTCTGAAAATATCGTTAATATGTTAGCATTAGTGGCTTTTTAAGAGCCTAATTACCTACCTAAACCTTACGACACGTAGTCCGTATGGATTACTTTATTATATAGCTGAGAATAAGGCAATAAGGTTTATTGAAAATCATGTAAAAGTGTAAACTAATTATTGCTCTTTATGAAAGATGCCCAAATATTGTACGAATGTTTGTAATTTTGAAGGCTAAAACAAAATCCTAAAACTTAAACATCCATATCAATGCCTATTATTAATTCGCTGATTTCGTGGTTGATGAAAAAACGAATTCATCAAATTGAACTGTTCATCAAATATCCTCATGATGTGCAGGAAGAGTGGTTTAAAAAATTGATTGGCACTGCCGGCAACACCGAATGGGGCAAAAAGTACGATTATGCTTCCATAACAAGCCTGGGGCAATTTAAGGAAAGGGTCCCCATTAGTGACTATAATAAGTTAAAGCCTTACATCAACCGACTGAGAAAGGGAGAGCAAAACCTGCTTTGGAACACTGACATTAAATGGTTTGCCAAATCATCGGGCACAACCAACGATAAAAGTAAATTCATCCCGGTTAGCAGGGAAGCACTGGAAGAGTGTCATTTTAAGGGGGGCAAGGACATGCTTTCCATTCATTTTCATAATCACCCCGAATCAGTGATTTTTAGTGGCAGGGGACTGGCCATGGGGGGCAGCAGCAGTATTGCCGAAGTGAACAACGAATCTTATTATACCGGCGACCTGTCGGCCATACTTATACAAAACCTGCCGCTTTGGATGCAACTAAAAAAAACGCCCAACCAAAGTATTGCCCTGATGGACGAATGGGAAAGCAAGATAGAAAAAATGGCGCGGGTGACCATCGAACATAATGTTACCAGCATTTCGGGCGTACCGTCATGGACTTTGGTGTTGATCAAACGGATTTTCGACCTGACAGGCAAAGATAACCTGGTGGATGTTTGGCCAAACCTCGAAGTGTTTTTTCATGGTGGCGTGAACTTTGGCCCATACCGCGAACAGTTTAAAAAACTGATACAATCGGATGCTTTTAGTTATATGGAAACCTACAACGCCTCCGAAGGTTTTTTTGGGATACAGGACCGGACTGACCATAGCGACATGTTGCTGATGCTGGACTATGGGATATTCTATGAGTTTTTGCCCATGGACCAATTGGATAATGATCCGCCCAAAACGTTAGGCCTCGAAGATGTGGAAATTGACAAGAATTATGCGGTGGTGATTTCGACAAATGGCGGACTATGGAGATACCTGATAGGCGATACGGTTAAATTCACTTCCTTAAATCCATACCGGATAGTTATTACCGGCAGGACCAAAAATTTTATCAATGCCTTTGGCGAGGAGCTAATAATCGAAAATGCCGAAAAAGCATTAATCATCGCCTGCGAAAAGTGCAATGCCATTATTAGCGAATATACTGCGGCCCCGATATATTTTAATAATAGTGAAAATGCGGCCCACGAATGGTTGATCGAGTTTGAAGCCCCACCGGAGAACGCAGATTTTTTTGTCGATAGTTTTGATAACGCTTTAAAATCGCTCAATTCGGATTATGAGGCCAAAAGGTACAAAAACATGGTTTTGCGCGAGCCATTGGTCAGGCAGGTGCCACAACAAACTTTTTACAAATGGTTGAAAAAGCGTGACAAATTGGGCGGCCAGCATAAAGTGCCCAGGTTATCAAATGACAGGAAATATGTGGATGAAATATTAAAAATGATTGAGGGGTAGGTTTCAGGTTTCAGGTTTCAAGTTTTAGGTTTTAGGTTTGAAGTTTCGGGTTTGACCGTGGAAGGGATGCAATCCCTGAGGTACGAGGGGATGGCGGCCCTGGCACTGAAAGAACCCAACCAGGGTTTCCATCCCTTCCCTTTGGTCAGGGATTTAAATCCTTCATCTACAGGTTTCAAATTGCGCTTGGCTTCCTTCACCCGACACGTTTCAGGTTTCAGATTTCGGGTTTCAAGTTGCACTTTACTTCCTTCACTTTGTATTTAGCACATTGTTTCCATTTTTGACGGAGCAAAACTTTCCATCGTCCGTAGGACATGGAAACGTTAAACCTGGGATATGGGTTTCAGGTTTGAAATTGCGAATGCCTGTAACAAAATAATCATAAAAACCTCGCGCGATCTGCGTAAAAAAACCCTCCTTACTTTTCGGCCTTAAACAGTCATACTTTGCTGGTATCAAAAAAGTTGGGGGGCAGCCGGCTAAAATTGTTGATAAATACTTATCCCAATCTTTCAGTTTTGGCAACTCCTGTCATATTTCTTTAGTATTTTTAGCGATGAATTTTTAATAACATTTCAATAAACTTTTATTATGCATATAGCAATTGCCGGAAACATCGGATCAGGGAAAACCACCCTCACATCTCTGTTGGCCAAGCATTTTAATTGGGAGCCACATTACGAATCAGTTGATGATAACCCTTACCTGAACAGTTTTTATGAAGATATGCGCAGGTGGTCGTTCAACCTGCAAATTTACTTTCTGAACAGCCGCTTCAGGCAGATTGTCAAAATAAGGAAGAGTGGCGGTAAAGTGATCCAAGACCGCACCATTTATGAAGACGCTCACATTTTCGCACCCAACCTTCACGAAATGAACCTGATGACAACCAGGGATTTTGATAACTACAGGGCACTTTTCGATTTGATGAGTACGTTCATCCAACCTCCTGATCTGTTGGTTTACCTAAGGGCCAGTGTGTCAACTTTGGTAAATCAAATTCAAAAGCGCGGACGGGATTATGAAGAGTCCATCAGGCTCGATTACCTGAAAAGGCTTAATGAACGATATGAAACCTGGATTGGTGGTTATGTTATCGGTAATAAGTTGATTGTGAATGTGGATAAAAGGGATTTTACGGGCAACCCTGAGGATCTTGGTTTTGTTATCGAAAGGATTAATGCCGAACTGCATGGGTTGTTTTAGGAAGGATGGAAGAATGGAGTGTTGGGAATCATGGAGTGTTGAAACAATATTGTATTAAAAAAAAACCTCCTAGAAGTTACAAAATTATAGCAATAAATATTTTCGGTAAACACCAAATCCTCGTAGAGGGTTCATACGTTTGAGAGTCAAAGATTGATGGATTGGAAAATGAAATAGTGCGAAAACATTTCAGGGTCGGGCTACCTGAAGAAGACTGCTTATTTAATAATAATTGAGTTAATCAACTCTGACAGATACTGTGAACTCTGTTTTTGGACAGACCTCGTTAGGTTTACACCTCTAAATCATCACCCAAAGGTTGTGTATTACAGCAAATAAAAAGCCGCCCCGTAAACGAGGTGGCTTTTTGGTAGAATTATTATCGAATAAAACCTTCCAGGTTTCTAAAACCTGAAAGGATTAAATCTCTAAATCAATCCTTTCGCATGTTTTTCCTTAATCACTTTCAGCATGTCGCGTGTCATGGCATCAAGATCCCATTTTGGGTTCCACCCCCACTCTTCGCGGGCGGCAGAATCATCCATTTTGTTGGGCCACGACTCGGCAATACCTTGCTTCACGGCATCAACATCATAATCCATGGTAAAATCGGGGAGATATTTTTTCACTGAATTAAATATGATTTCCGGATCAAAACTCATAGCTGTGACATTGAAACAATTCCTGTGCTTCAATTTATCAGGATCGGCTTCCATCAGGTCGATGGCGGCATCTAATGCATCGGGCATGTACATCATATCAAGGAAAGTCCCTTTTGGCAGGGGACAGGTAAATTTCCCGTTTTTAATGGCATCGTAATAAATTTCTACGGCATAATCGGTAGTCCCGCCACCAGGCAGTGTCAGGTTAGAAATAATCCCGGGATAACGGACACCCCTTGTGTCCACGCCAAAACGCTTGTAATAATAATCGCTCAAAAGTTCGCCGGCAACCTTGGTAACCCCATACATTGTGCCAGGGCGTTGAATGGTATCCTGTGGGGTATTATCAAGTGGGGTACTTGAACCAAATGCCCCAATTGAACTCGGGAAAAATACTGCACAATTAAATTCCCTGGCAATTTCCAAAACATTGTAAACACCATTGACACCTACATTCCACGCTGCTTGGGGCCTTTTTTCGGCTACCCCCGACAAAAGTGCTGCCAGATTATAAATGGCATCAATCTTATACTTCTTCACTACTTCAACAATGCGGTCAACATCAGTTGCGTCCACAATTTCCAGCGGGCCACTTTCAGCTAATTCCTGCGATGGCTTGGTTTTGCGATATCCTGCAACCACGTGGTCGTTTCCGTACCTGTTGCGAAGTTCCATAGTTAATTCCGAGCCAATCTGACCTACGGAACCTATTACGAGAATGTTCTTCATTAAATTTAGTTTTATGTTTCTGTTAATAGATTAACAATAATTGCGGCAAAAATATAAATTTTTATAAAACAGCTTTTTAATTCTAAATTTTTCATCGGTGCACCACAATTTTTACAAAAAGATTACATTATATTTGCCGGCTGTTAGCGAAAAAACAGTTAACCTGATTAATTCACACAATAAAACTAAATAAAACATGTACGGTAAATTACAAGAACATCTTCAAAAAGAGCTTGCCGATATTAGGGAAGCCGGCTTGTACAAAAATGAACGCATTATCACCTCGCCCCAAAAAGCAGATATTTCTGTTAGCACCGGGGAGAAAGTATTAAACTTTTGTGCCAACAATTACCTGGGCCTGTCCAATCACCCAAAGCTGGTCGAAGCTGCAAAGCAAGGCCTGGATACTCATGGCTATGGTATGTCATCAGTCCGCTTTATTTGTGGCACACAGGATTTGCATAAAACCCTGGAGGCAAAAATTGCTGAGTTTTTCGGCACCGAAGACACCATTCTTTATGCTGCTTGTTTTGATGCAAACGGTGGGGTATTCGAACCTTTGCTTACTGCTGAAGATGCCATCATTTCCGATTCGCTAAACCATGCCTCCATTATCGACGGGGTGCGTTTATGCAAAGCACAGCGCTACCGGTATAATAATGCCGATATGGCCGACCTGGAAGAAAAACTTAAAGAAGCACAGGCACAGCGTTTCAGGATTATTGTTACCGACGGCGTGTTTTCGATGGACGGCAACGTGGCCCCGATGGACAAAATTAATGAACTGGCAAAAAAATATGATGCTTTGGTTATGGTCGACGAATGCCACTCGGCAGGGGTTGTTGGCAAAACCGGCCGCGGTGTAACCGAATTGTTTGACATCAGGGGCGAAATCGACATCATCACCGGTACCCTCGGAAAAGCATTTGGTGGTGCCATTGGCGGGTTTACCACAGGCCGCAAGGAGATCATCGAAATCCTGCGCCAGCGTTCACGCCCGTATTTGTTTTCAAACTCAATCCCCCCATTGGTTGCAAACGCCGGTATCGCCATGTTCGACATGATGGCCAAAACTTCTGAACTACAAGACAAACTACACTGGAATACCGGTTACTTCATGGAAAAAATGAAAGCTGCCGGATTCGATATCAAACCATCCAAATCAGCAATTTGCGCCGTTATGTTGTACGATGCAAAACTTTCGCAGGATATGGCGGCCAAACTCCTGGATGAAGGCATTTATGTTATTGGCTTCTACTATCCGGTTGTCCCCAAAGGACAAGCCCGCATCCGTGTACAGCTTTCTGCCGGCCACGAAAAAGAGCACCTCGATAAATGCGTTGCTGCCTTCACAAAAGTAGGCAAGGAATTGGGCGTGGTGAAATAATCATTCAAAAAAAAATCGTTGAAACCATTGAGGGGAAACCTCCCGGTTTCACACGAATTGTTAAAGGCCGTAAAATTACTTTACGGCCTTTTTTTCATATAAGCAACTACATTAATTTGAAAAAACTGACGCAGGTTTACACAGATACAACGAATTAAAAATCCATTCGACCAGCGAAAATCCGCGTCTGAAAATATCGTTAACATGTTGGCATTACGTACTTTTTAAAAGACCATCCTCATCAACACGCATCAAAATATGGAATGGATTCTAAATATTAGAACTTAATGGCTTTTTCAATCACAGATAAAACCCTTATGGTTAAGCAATTAGAAACCTGTTGACAAGATGGCTTTTTTTGGAATAATACTTGGTTATACAGATAAAACATGAAAAACACCTAATTTGTAAATCTTATTAGTAACTTTGGTGCACCGTATTAATAAATCAATAAATAAATAATAGTTATTATGAAAAAATTAAAATTGTTCTCCATCGTGGCAACACTTGTTGTTTTAGTAGTTTTTGCAGCTTGCAAAAAAGATGATCCTGAACCCTCAAATTCACCGGAAGGCTCCGGGTTAGACGTTAGCCCAACTTTTGACTGGGAAATGTCGGATAAAGTTTCCTTTGAAATTTCAAATGCAAAAAACCAGGTAATCGAAATAACATCCGCCGATGGAAATTTGGTATATCATAAGGGCTATTCGTCCGGGGATCAATATTTTTGTTCAGTTTCCATGGCAAAAATCATCCCTCAACTTAAAATTAACAATGTTTTAGTTGAGATTAATTCGGACAATATACAATATACAATACCGATGTTAAAATCCATAAATGCCGATACTTACGCTATATGTCTTGATGGCCAGGTTGATTATGTAGATGTGGAAAACGGGATGGTAACAGATTACCCATTTACGATGAGCGCATGGTTTAAGGCCGAGGAAGACCTGGTTGGAAGCGATGATATGGTTGTTTTAAGTGTGGCAAACACAAGTTCTAAAAGTAAGTATTACGGTATTTTTTTAGAATTTGGCGAAGAACCAAATATACCTATGGGAACAATTGCATTGCGTGCCACAAGGGGTGCCTACAGGAGTTTGTACAGCAACGTTGTTTACGAGCCCGGGGAATGGTACCATGTGGCTGCGGTATTTGAATCGTCAACAAGCAGGAAATTATATATTAATGGCGAACTGGCCGGTACCGACAATAGAACTTGCATTTTTAATAGTGATATGGATGCTTTTGAATTTGGCAGATGGGCCGACAAAACACCAAAATCATACTTGCACGGCAGTATTGATGAAGTACGGTTTTGGAACACTGTAAGGACCCAACCGGAGATACTGGCCCAAATGAACGAACCCCTTACAGGAAACGAGCCGGGCCTGATTGGCTATTGGCCTTGTGACGAAGGTTCGGGGGCAACAACGGCAGACCTGACCGGAAACGGAAACCCGGGGACGCTTATGGAAAATTCAAATTGGTGTGTGCCATTACCGGGAGATGATGCAGATGGTGATGGGATTCCTGATGACCAGGACGATTACCCGGCAGACCCTGACCGCGCCTTTAATAACTATTGGCCGGCCAGCCAGTCAACATGGGCCTTTGAAGATTTATGGCCTGATATGGGCGATTATGATATGAACGACCTGGTTATGGGTTATCAATTCCAAACTGTTACAAATGCAGAAAACAAGGTTGTGGAATCATTCGGCGATTTCAGCCTTATGGCCGTGGGGGCCGGTAAAACAAATGGGTTTGCCTTTTGCCTCCCCGAGGCACAATATTCAAAAGGAGAGGTTATTGTTTCGGGATATCATGTAGGTGGCCAAGGTATTGTTACCATTGATGCCGATGGTTTTGAAAGTGGGACAGATGTTTTTACCGTTATCGTATATGACCTTATTCCATATATTGACAATACCAGGCCGGGCAACCCTTATAACCAACCTTTGGAAACCCAAATATATTTTGAACTTGATGAAAGTGTCCGTGGCATAAGTTATGAAATTGACGACATGGGATTCGAGGGCGTAAACCCCTTCATTTATTTTGACAAGGACAGGACACACGAAATCCATTTCGCCAACATGCCGCCAACCAACAAAATGAATATGTCACTTTTCGGGACCGGGGATGATGCTTCAGACCCACAAAATAATATTTATTATAAAACCACAGGAAATTTAATCTGGGGGTTTAACGTACCTGCCGATTTTGAATACCC
>NIVA01000225.1 GCA_002254335.1 Bacteroidetes bacterium 4572_114
CAGGAGATGGCAGCTTTGATGATAACCAGTCATTAGTTGCGGTTTACACCCCAGGGTTATTGGATATTCAGGGTTTGTCGGTCGAATTAATCCTTACTGTTGAACCAATTGGCCCTTGTCTGATTTCTGATGTTTCTACACTAATGTTAACTGTTCAGATATTGCCATCTGCCAACGCAGGCGGTGATGCAACCATTTGCCATGACGAAAATCATTTGTTAAATGGAAGTGCCGAAAACTCAGGGCCTGTGCTCTGGTCAACTAATGGTGATGGTAGTTTTGATGATCCAAATTCAGTTTCAACAACATACACACCCGGAGAAAATGATCTCTCTGCGGGAGAAGTGATCTTAACAATTACTGCGGAAGCTCTTTCTCCATGCGCAATTTCTGCTACCGATCAGATGAACCTGATAATTGACCATTGTCAGGATTTGACCATTCCAACCGGATGGTCAGGGGTTTCCAGTTATGTTGAGCCGGTCGATGCCGGAATGGAAACAATTTTCCAGGATGTAATCGATGATTTGATTATTCTTCAATCCCAAACCGGAATATTCTGGCCGGGTCAAAATGTGAACACAATCGGTTCCTGGAACATCCTTGAGGGGTACAGCATCAAAGTAAGCAACGAGATTAGCCTTACAATTGCCGGGTCAAGGTCAGCAACAAATTCATTACAGTTAAGTTCCGGCTGGAATTTAATCCCTGTGCTCAGTTCCTGTGATGTTGATGTGGAAACCTTGTTTGCAGCTACAAATGTGGTTATTGTGAAAGAGGTTGCCGGATGGGGCATTTTCTGGCCCAATTATAATATCAACAACCTTGGGGTTTTACAATCCGGCAAAGCCTATTTTGTTTTGATGGACGATGTATCTGAGATCATATTCCCCGAATGTGTGCCAGGTGCTTCGGCCGGTACGGGTTCCTACAATCCTGATATTAAAGAGATAATGAGGTCAACCCCATGGGATAGCTTCAGCACATCACCAAATACACATATAATTGGCCTGCCATTGGAAGCAATGGATCGTTCGGTCATCAGGCCGGGGGATATCCTCGGTGTTTTCGACCAGTCGGGAAATTGCTTCGGCGCCACATTGTGGGATAATGAAAATACCACGATGACAGTGTTTGGGGATGACGTGCTGACGGAGATAAAGGATGGGTTTATGGAGGGTGACGATCTGTATTTCAGGATTTTTGTGGCAACCACCCAAAAGGTTTACGAATTGGAGGTTGCCTGGAATGAAGAACTGCCCGATTATGACGGCCTCTTCAGTGCCAATGGCCTGTCAGCCATCCAAAGCCTTAAGTTGGGCGCAACCGAAATTTATGAAACCGGTGGCAACTTCGATGCCCTGATTTATCCTAACCCTGCAAGCGATAAAGTTTATATCGACCTTGAAAAAGCAGTGGAAATTAACGTTACACTCTACGACATCCATGGACAAGAGGTGTTGCAGCAACAATTGCACGACCTGAGAAACCAGTTGGATATTTCGCACCTCAGAAGCGGGGTTTACCTCATCAAACTGGAAGGGGAGGAGATTATGAAGGTTGAGAGGCTTGTGAAGAAGTAAACGGAAAATGTGTTTATGATTAAACCTAACAGGTTTTCAAAACCTGTTAGGTTTTTTTTGTAACTCCCAAAAAAACAAAAGGCCGCTGGAAATATCCGGTGGCCTTTTTTATTGTTATGTGAGCGGTAAATGAGGCTCGAACTCACGACCCTCAGCTTGGGAAGCTGATGCTCTACCAACTGAGCTATTACCGCTTTTGTTTTACTAAAGAACTACTTGCTGATGCCCTACCTCCCGATAATTATCGGGACGAGCTACTACCGCTTTTGTTTTAGTTTGCAAAAGTAATAAGATTGATTGGATAGATCAAAGATATTTTGAATAATTGGTAAAAATTATTTTAAGGCAACCAGATTTTCAGAAATTAATTCTTTTAATTCTTTGCCCACATTTGCCTTATCTGCATAGTTCTTCCACCTGCCAACAACAGATTTTATTTCCTGAATTATCTTTTCACCTTTCTTTATATTATTTGCCCTGGCAAGTGCCATAAGGTCTTCTTTTAAAATATCTTTGTGTTTCCCATTTATGCTTAAAGTATGTTGATTTACCCAAACATTGGTTGGGTCGTAAGAATAACAAATATCGTAAGCCGGGGAAAGTTCCCATCTGGCGTTTTGTTTTAACCGAAATGAAAAGTTCTTTGTGTGATCATCATAATTAGTTGACATTACGTTAAATACCATTCGGCGAAACATTTGCTCCGCATCCTGGTAAGATAGTCTTAACATGCGCATTGTTTGGAACAATTGTTCATAACTATAGCCATATAAATTATTATAATCATAGTGTTGTATCCCGCATAAGGTTTGGATATGATGCTTTGTATTGTTCCCCTCCCTGTCAAATCGTTTTGTCATAAAGTGTGCACGGCCATTTTCTTCCAACAGGTCGCACTTCATCATTTCAATGCCACAATCCTGTGCCATAAGATAGTATGCATATTCCACTCTGCCGAAACCATGGCTTTCTCCAAATTGGGCATCGCTAACACCGTCCAGTTTAATTAACCAATGCTCAAAACCTTTGGGGACATTGGTTTGCCCTGATCTTACCTCTTTGGTTTTCTTGTTGTAAGCAATTACTGCCTTGGGCCTGGCACCACCTGCCGAAGTGCCAATTTTCAGTATTTCCCTCATGGCTTTCTTTTCATCGGTGGATAGTTTAGTTTCAAAATCTTCGCGGTCAGTCAAATTCTAATGCCCCCATGCCCCTGCTGCCGATAAAACATAGTTTTTCAACCGGGTTCATGCTATCCGGTGGACGGCCATTTTGCGCCAACCATTTATTGATTAACTGATTTCCATATTTATCAGGTAGTGAATCTGCAAGCATGCCTGGCAAACCGCTGAAAGTATCTTCCTTGTCGTGTTTAGAGGGGAGAAGTTCGGGGAAACTATAAATCCTGTCGCCGTTGTTGATGGGCATTTTTATTGGTGAAATATCCCAATTTTTAGACAGAAAAATTTTGTCGTACTGAAAAGCGGCTAAACCCCGGATTTGGTCCCAACGTACAGCACCAACTAATTCCCCCCATATTTTTACTTCAGCAACATCTACCATTCCGGTTCGTTATTAGAGGTTTTTTTATCAATTATATTCCGTGCCCGCTTCCTTTTGTTTTTTTGCAGTTTGGCATATTCAATGGGGCTTATTTCGTCTTTTACCGCAAATGTGTCCATCACATATAAAAGGTCGAGTACCCGAAGTACTTTAATGACTGTGTTTAGGGTTACTGTTTCCCCTCTTTCCAATAAGCTTAACGTAGAACGGCTAATGCCTGCCGCACCGGCCAGTTCATCTTGTGTCCTGTTCTGGTTTATGCGATGGTGTTTTATAAAACTACCAATGGTTTCGGTGAGTGCCTTATCGCTCATTGAAACCCAATTTGTGTATGATATATCATTCATAAAGCTCTATTTTGGTATTTAATGACTGATATTTCATACAAAAGTAATATGATTTTTTTAATGAGCAATTGTTTTTTTTGAAAAAAAGTTGATTTCTGTATGATAAATCATTCATTAAGGGTGTTAATTGTATTTAATGACTGATATATCATTCATGAATATAGTTAAAAAAGCGAACATTTGGCAGAATAGCTGTCAGACAGTTTAGATTAAAAGTCAGGCATATTAAGCTTTAGCTTCAGTGTGAAATATAGAAAATAACTGTCTGATAGCTTTTCACTTATTCTTCAAAAACTTCAACTCAGTAAAATCAAAATCCGGGTTGGGGACATCAATCTTCATTTCCGAAATTTTGCCATCCGCTCCTAAAACAAATGTACATGTGCCGGGTGGGAGGGAGGGGAATTCATCGAATATGATTTCGAAAGTATCGAAATGCCAATGTGTTAGTTTGCCTTTGAATTTTTTGGCCGGTACCAACTGAACCGTTAATTGATCATTGATAAGCTCAACTGTTGCATCCCCATAAAGTTCACCTCCATAAGTTCCTGTGTAGTTTTCCAAAGGTAGTGATGGGGTTGTGTTTTTTACCCTCTCTTCTTCGCGGGTTTTTTCGGCAACCTTTTCCCTTTCCTTTCTTTTATCAATCAAATCGAGCAGAAATTGGCTCCAGTCTTTTTCATCACCGCCCAAAAATACATCCAGCGTTTTGTAGATGAGTGGGTAATACAGGCTTGAGTTTTTATTGGTGAGGATTACAAAACCCAGGTCTTCATCGGGCACCATACATGTGTAAGAAATCATCCCATCATAACCGCCGCTGTGGCCCACGATCTTGTGGCCTTTGTAGTTTTGTAACCCCCAGCCTAAGCCATAAGACCTGAAAAACATGCTTGGCCAGTTTTCCTCCACGAAACTACTTACCCCCAGAAGGGTATTGGGCGACCACATCTCTTTGCCCCGCCGGGCCGAAAAAATAGTGTCACCCTCATAAATCCCCCTGTTCAGTTGCATGTCGAGCCATTTAAGCACATCGTCAACGCATGAAATAATCGCCCCGGCAGGTGCAATATTATCCCAGTTCAGGTATTCGATTGCGATAACTTCATCTTTGTAATCAGTGTGGGGGGTGGCCACATTATCAAAACCGGGAATGTCGTAGGTAGAGGTTATAGACCTGTCCATTCCTAACTCATTGAAGAAATGATCTTTAATAAAATCATCCCAACTGATGCCGGTAACTGCGGGGATAATTTCACCGGCAGTGAGGTACAAGATATTGGAATAGCCAAATTGCTCGCGGAAACCATAAACCGGTTCCAGGTACCTGGCCCTTCTGATTACTTCATCCCTGTCGTAACCGGTGCCGTACCATAGCAGATCGCCGCTAAAAGTTGCCAGCCCGCTGCGGTGGCAAAGCAGGTCGCGGATGGTCATGTTTGCGGTAACATAGGGGTCGTAGAGTTTAAACCAGGGGATGTGATCGGTTACTTTGTCCTGCCAGGATATTTTGCCCT
>NIVA01000041.1 GCA_002254335.1 Bacteroidetes bacterium 4572_114
ACATACTGAGGATAAACCAACACAAATACCAAATCCAATATCCCGAATGAACCATTGTCAGGAGATGTCCTGCTCCCTGAAATCAGGAAAAAACAAACCAAAAGCGAAAGGAGGTAAAATGTAAAACAAACATAAAAAAGTTATGATGGCCAAAAAAACAATTTTGAGCCAATTGGGAAAATTATGCCTACTAATTGCCCAACCACAATCATGCTAAATCCATACTGGAATTCTCCGAATTGTTGGGCCTACTAATTGCCCAACCACAATCATGCTAAATCCATACTGGAATTCTCCGAATTGTTGGAAATTTGGCCTTCTATTGCACCATAACTTTTGCAGCCCCATCCCAAAAACTTTAACCTGATTAATTCATTTTCCATTACTTTTGCGCGAAAATAAATTAAAAAGAATGAGAAAGAAAGTAGCTATTATTGCCGGTGGTGATTCCGGTGAATATACAATTTCGATGAACAGTGCGGCAGTTGTCCAGGAAACCCTTGATCCTGACAAATATGAACCGTTTTTGATACAGATAAAAGGAAAAGATTGGTTTTACGGGAACCCAGAGGAAAATATATCGATCGACAAAAATGATTTTAGCCTTAGGGTTGATGGCGAACATATCCGGTTCGATGTAGTATTTTGTGCCATACATGGCTCTCCCGGTGAGAACGGGAAACTTCCTGCCTACTTCGAAATGCTTGGGATCCCATACACTTCGTCTGATTTCATTACCCTTGCATTAACGTTCGACAAAAACTACTGCAACCGTGTGGTGGGCAGTTGGGGGATTAATGTGGCCCGGTCGTTACGGTTTTTTAAGGATGATAATATCCAAATAGAAAGCATACCCGACACCTTGAAATTTCCCGTTTTTGTAAAGCCAAATTGTGGTGGGTCCAGTGTGGGCATGTCGAAGGTAAATAAACCGGACGAACTGGAAGCAGCCCTGAGCAAGGCTTTCAGGGAGGATGGCCAGGTACTTGTTGAAGAATTCATTGACGGCAGGGAGTTGACATGTGGCGTAGTCGAATTGAAAGGAAAAATTATTGTTTTTCCAATTTGTGAAATCGTGAGCAAGAAGGAGTTTTTTGATTTTGAAGCTAAATACAACCCTTCGCTCGCAATGGAAAAGTTGCCGGCCGATATTGAGCATTCTGTTGAAACCGAAATCAAGGGCATTTCAACCCTCCTTTATAAAAAACTTAACTGCAAGGGTGTTGTCAGGTTCGACTATATTTTATCCAATAAAGAGCAGCAGCCATATTTCCTGGAGGTGAATACAGTGCCCGGGCTTTCCCGTGAAAGTATCATCCCAAAGATGGCCAAAGAGATGGGGATACCCCTGGGCGGGTTGTTCTCGATGATGGTTGAGGATGCGATGGTGGGGTTTGGGGTTTAAAGTTTAAAGTTTCAGGTTTAAAGTTCCGCTTGGCTTCCTTCACCCGACACCCGGCATCCGACACCCGTCCTTCGCAGGTTTCGGGTTTCTCAAAAGTTCAAAAACCTAAAACCTGCCAATCCAATGTAGCTACCGAAAGGGAGGATACCTTCTACCCGCCGCCCTCTCCCCCGGCGATTTGCAAAACTTCGTTAAAAGCATCAAAAATTTCAGGATTAGTGTCAAGGTCAAAATTTTGCTCTTTGCATTTCATCTTAAAAACTTCTATTGGTGAAAGCTCTTTTATATGCTTCGAGTTGTTGATCAACTTTTCTAAACCTGCAATTTTCCTTTCATTTTTCAGGGTAACCTTCAAAACTTCCAGGTCGAGGTTTTCGGCAACTTTATTAATTTCAACATATCCGGTTGTAGTATTTGATTGGTTATCTAAAACAACTTCAACCCAGGGGGTTAAACTGTGATTGGCAGCATCGGTTTTTTTAAGCCCGGCGATACATTCATCAATGGTTCCGCTTACCCGCAACATTTCCCTAAATTCAGGAATGGCAACTTCTTTGATATTAGAAATTTCCCCTGTTTCTATTTCAATTTCTACAATTTTTTTATCATAACCTATTTCACTAAAACTAAGTTTGATCGGGGAGCCGGAATATCGAATATGGTTGTTGCCCCCCACTTTTTGGGGCCTGTGCAAATGTCCCAGTGCCACATAATCAAAAATACCGGGAAAGTCGTTCGCACCAATATCCCCCAAATTCCCTATATAAATGCTCTGTTCACTTTCGGAAGTAAAACCGCCCAGGGCAAACAAATGCCCCATTGCAATTATGGGCACATTCTCTTTCTTTATGGATTTACAATAATCGGCAACCTCGTTATAGTGGTTTTTCAATGCCGTTTTATACCTGTTACCTATTTGGTCAAACGATTCGCCTGCCACTGCCCTCCTTATATCCTGGTCCCTGAGATAAGGGGTTGCTGCTATAATTACTTCTTCATTGTTTGAGGATATATCAAATATTTCATCTTCAATATTATCGGTAGCTTTGCCCACCACGTGGATAGACAGGGCATTCAGCAATTCTTTTGGGGCATTTATAGTGCCCGGGGCATCGTGGTTGCCACCTGTTATAATGATATGTTTGCAATTAGTTTTTGTGAGGGCTATCAAAAAATCGTAATACATTTTCTGGCTTTGCGTGGATGGGACACCAGTGTCAAAAACATCTCCCGACACCAATAAAATATCAATATAATTATTGCTGATGTATCCGTTCAGCCAATTTAAAAACAACAACTGCTCTTCAAATTGAGAATATTCATGAAGCCTGTGCCCTAAGTGCCAATCAGATGTGTGAAGTATTTTCATTTTGGTTTAATTGATGTCAGGTGATTATTGCTTTATTACACTCCTCTTTCGGCCAGGCCCTTTAAAATAAAATCAACGCATTTTGGATGTTTTCCGATGAACTCAGGCGCTGAAACACCTTTGCGCGTGTACATTCCTTTTGTTACCATACGCAAAGCCATGGTTGCAGTGTAACCGGTTGTACGGGCCATGGAATGTACTTTTGTTGCCCGTTCGTAACTATCAAAAAGATCGTAAACATACCGATAGCCGACACCGCTTTTTTCACCTTCCACAATTACGCGCATAACTGTAATATCTTCTTCGCCATCTTCGAGCTTCCATTTCGGGAAAAGTAATTTGGCAGTAAAATCCATCGGGCTGATCATTGTTCCATTTATTTCGATGGGTTCTTTAGAGAAAAAACCGGTCTCGCGCAAAACTTTCATTTTGTCGATATGCCCAATGTAGCGCAGGGTTTTTTCTATCATAAATGGTGCATCTATCGTTTCGGCAAGCGAGCGCAGGCCATCGCTGTTAAATGCCTCCAAAGTGCCAATTCCTGGAAATTCGATCAGTTCAGGATCGGAGAGGGCGGGCCTGGTTACCATTTTGCCATTCTCAATATAACGTGCCGGCCGTGTATATTCTTCTATAACGTCGATTGGCGAAAAAACAGCTTTATACTCAAAAGGCCAGGTCCGCTCCTTTGGCAGCCCACCCACAAAAATTATTGCTTTTTCAACCTTGTCCAGCTTGTGATCAACATGCCCGATCAGGATGTTGCTCATTCCGGGCGCAACACCAATATCAGAAATTGCGATAACATTATTTCTTTTCGCCAGTTCATCTAAGGTAAAAAGATCCTCAGGAAAAAATGCGATATCAATAACATTTTTGCCGGCCTCAATCACAGCCTTAAGCGTTTGAAAACCCATAAACCCGGGCACTGCACTTAAAACCAAATCAACACCTGCAACTACTGCCCGTACATTATCCGGTTTTGAAAGATCCCGTTCGATGGTTTTTATATTCTTGTTACCACGGAACTTTTCCAGATTGGCCGGGTCAACATCCACAACCGTAACATCAAATTCCCCTGTGGAGGCCAGGTCGAATGCCATGGGCGCCCCAATTAGGCCAGCCCCGAGAATTGCTATTTTTTTCATATTTTATATTCTTAAAATTCAGTTTAATGTTAATTTATCGTAATTATTTATGAAATAGATAATTTGATTACAAATAAATTCCGCAGCCTTTCCATCACCAAAAACCGGGGGATAGTTCAGATTAGTTTTCCCGGAAAAATATTCATAAGCCTTCAGTATTTTATCTTTATCGGCATCAACAATCATTGCTGCACCGCTATCCACAATTTCCACCCATTCGGTTTGAGGCCTCAGGATAATGCAGGGTTTCTTAAAGAAATAGGATTCCTTTTGTACCCCTCCCGAATCGGTGATGATCATCCGTGCATTTTTTTCAAGTTTTATGATATCCAAAAAAGAGACCGGATGCGAGATGATGAGATTGGGGTTTGTACTAATTTTTTGATATAGATTTTTATTAATATTTTGCTTCAATAATTTTGATGCCCTCGGGTGTAATGGCAAAAACACTGTTATGCCGTTTGATGCAATATGGTTTAAGGCTTCAAAAATGCCATTCATCCGCACAGGGTCATCCGTATTGTTATCGCGGTGGATTGTAGCTAAAATAAACTCCCCGGGGCTTAGATTATCCTTTTCCAGGATTTTCGACTTTTCATTTGCAATTTCAGAGAAATACAGACTGTTATCGTACATGATATCCCCACAATGAAAAACCGCCGGGTTGTCGCTGGTAAAAGGAGGTTGGTTGCTCATGTTAAAACCCTCTTTCTGCAAATTGGAAACCCCTGTTTGTGTAGGGCTAAACAGCAATGTGGAAGCATGGTCGCACATGATGCGGTTGATCTCTTCGGGCATGGATTTATTAAAAGAGCGCAGGCCGGCCTCAATATGAACGATGGGGATTTTTAGCTTTGAAGCAGCAATGGCACCGGCAAGTGTGGAGTTGGTATCGCCGTACAGCACAATGAAATCGGGCTTTTCTGTGATCAGTATTTCCTCAACCCCAACAATCATTGCGGCAGTTTGCACCCCGTGGCCCGATGACCCAACTTCAAGGTTGAAATCCGGTTCAGGGATCCCCATTTCATCAAAAAAAACCTGCGACATATTATTATCGTAATGTTGGCCGGTATGCAGTATCTGTTCTGATATTTTGTTGCTAAAACTTTTCCTTATCGCCCGGCTCAATGCTGCCGCTTTAATGATTTGTGGCCTTGCACCTACCACCGTAAGTAATTTTACCATAAATTATAAAATTTGCACGAAAGTACATCAAAATAATAATTAGCCATATTGGCTAAAATAAAGGTAATTGTTCCGCGAATTATTTATTTTTGGCGGCTTACTAAACCAGTTATAAATGATCAAGTACCTCCGGCATGATGAGATAGACACTGAAAAGTGGGACCGTTGTATCAGCAAGTCCTTTAATGGAAGGATTTATGCTTATTCGTGGTACCTTGATATAGTAAATGAGAATTGGGAAGCTTTAGTTGAAAATGATTATGAGAGGGTTTTTCCGTTAACACCAGGAAAAAAGATGGGTGTCCATTATCTTTTCCAACCACGGTTTACACAGCAATTGGGGATATTTTCGCAATCAATTTTATCAGAGGAAACGGTGAATATCTTTTTAAAATCCATACCCGAAAAATTCAGGTTTATTGATATTAATTTGAATTCACTAAATAAGGTTAATGATCAGGCAGAAAACATGGACCGTTGGGTAAACCATGAACTTGACCTGATTAATTCCTATGAAAAGATTAAATTAAACTATTCGAAAAACCTGAAGAGAAACCTGAAAAAGGCCGAAAAGTCCCCGGTTACACTGGTTAAAAATATTAAGCCCGGGGATGTGATCAATCTGTTCAAACAAAATAAAGGCAAAGATTTGGGCAACCTGGACGAAAACGATTATCAGTTGTTGAGCCGGTTAATTTATGTAATGATATACAAAAGGGTTGGTGAAGTTGTTGGTGCCTACAACGAAATGAACGAATTGTGTGCAGGTGTATTTTTTATATGGGACCATAAAAAAGTGATTTTCTATTTTTCGGCCACCAATGGGTATGCCCGCGAAAATGCCGCCATGCCACTGATCATTGATACTTTTGTACGTGACAATGCCAACTCTCACCTCACCCTTGATTTTGAAGGGTCCAACAACCAAAACCTTGCACGGTTTTACAAAAGCTTTGGGGCCAAAAAATTGTACTACCCTCATTACAAACACAACAAGCTGAACCCATTGTTGAAGTTTGGATATGATTTAATACGCCGTTAACGTTTCCATGTGCCGTATTAGACCCGGTGCGTTTTTAAAATGCGCCGGGTCTTGTCGGGCCGCACCGGAAGTATTTAACGTTTCCATGTCCTACGGACGATGGAAAGTTTTGTTCCTGACTTTCCAACGTCCGCCAGGACTTGGAAACGTCAATTGGCAATTTCCTAAGCGGCTTTAAGTCGCTAAGGAAATATTACCAATACCCTGAAACGTCAGTTTGCAGGAAATAATCAAATTAATTTCCCGGAAAAATTAACAGATACCGGAATTGCCTATATTTGCAAAAAACCTATTACCATGGTCAAAATTATCGGTAAAGAAAACTCTTTGTTAAATCAGTATATTTCAGAGCTTAGGGATGTTAATATTCAAAAAGACAGCCTTCGGTTCAGGAAAAACCTGGAACGGGTTGGAGAAATTTTTGCTTACGAAATAAGCAAAAAACTTGATTTTGAAGAGAAGGAAATAATCACCTCACTGGGAACTGCACATGTTAAAACATTGAAGGAATTCCCGGTACTGGCCGTCATACTCAGGGCAGGGTTACCATTTCACCAGGGGGTATTGAACTTTTTTGATAAATCGGAAAATGCATTTATCTCGGCCTACCGGAAATATTATAAAGATGGTAATTTTAAAATCCATATTAAATATGTTTCTAAACCGGAAATAGAAAATCGTCCTTTAATCATTATCGATCCCATGCTGGCTTCGGGCATGACTATGGGCCATACTTACCGTGAATTGGTGAATGACCAGAAGCCAAAACATACGCACATGATTTCGGTACTGGCAAGCATGGAGGGGGTTAATTATGTTAAAAGGAATTTTTCGGGTTCGGAAGTAACCCTATGGGTTGGCGCCATCGACGATGAATTAACGGCCCAGGCATACATCGTCCCGGGATTGGGCGATGCCGGCGACCTGGCTTTTGGAAGTAAAATTTAGAAACCAAATAGCATGAGGTTTTTTGCTTTTTACATTGCATACAGTTTTTTATGGCTAATAACCCTTTTGCCACTTTCAGTTTTATACGTTTTCTCCGATTTATTCTATTTCTTCATTTATCGCTTGTTAAGGTATCGGCGTAAAGTTGTTTCTGAAAACCTGCGGTTCGCTTTTCCTGAAAAACCGGCCGATGAACGCAGCAAAATCGAAAAAGCATTTTACCATCATTTTTGCGATTTTCTTTTCGAATCCATCAAAACCCTGCATCTAAGTAAAGCCCAATTTAACAAGCGTTTTGTTTTTCTTAATCCTGAAACCCTAAATGATTATCACCAAAAAAAACAAAGTGTTGTTCTGGTTTCGGGGCATTATGGTAACTGGGAGTGGATGGCAAGCGCAGAAAAATATATCAGGCACAAGTACCTTGCTATTTACAAACCATTGGCCAACAAACAGTACGACCGTCTTATAAAAAACATCAGAAAGAAACATACCAGCGTGGGAGAATTGGTTTCGATGAATGATGTTTATAAAGAAATTTTAAGGCATATCCGTAGCAATCAACTAATAGTTACATGGTTTTTGGGTGATCAATCGCCCCCAAAAGATTATCCATTGTGGATTAATTTTATGAACCGTGAAACACCTTTTTATTCCGGCCCTGAAAAAATTGCGCGTAAATTTGGCCATGCAGTGGTTTTTATGAATATAAACAAAGTTAAAAGGGGCTACTATGAAGTGGAGTTCACACCATTGTTTGATGAACCTAAAAAAACATCTGAAAATGAAATCACCCTTGCCCATGTTAAAATGCTGGAAGATACCATAAGGAAGAAGCCGGAGTATTGGCTGTGGTCGCACCGCAGATGGAAACATGAGAAGCCGGGGGCAGATTAGAATGGTAATTTCCTAAGCGACTTCGAACCGCTAAGGAAATATCGCGACTTTCCACTTTCCAACGATTGGCAATTTCCTAAGCGACTTTGAGTCGCTAAGGAAATATTCGATCAGCCTGGCCTCGACTTTCCAACGTCCATAGGACTTGGAAACGTCAGGAAAATATTTAAAAAATTTCCTGTCAGTTTATTTATATATCTTCACGGCCTAATAAATTCAAAACGAACACAATGAAAAGCCAACTCATTTTTGAAAATATCAGGATATCTTTTGATGCCATCAGGGGCCATATCCTCAGGTCGGTACTTACCGTGCTCATTATTGCATTTGGTATTATGGCCCTGGTAGGGATTTTTACTGCAATTAGTGCCCTTGAAGGCAGCCTGGTTGACAACCTGACCATGATGGGATCGAATACCTTTACAATTAAAAACAGGAGTTCGCGCATCCACATCGGGAATAACGTAACACGGGCGCGATACTATGAGCCTATCAGGTTTAAACAGGCCATGGAATTTAAGGGACAATTTACTTTTCCGTCCAGTGTATCGGTATTTACTTATGCCACGGGCACCGCAACCATGAAGTATGAATCTGAAAAAACAAATCCCAACATATTGGTTATTGGCACCGATGAAAATTATTTGCTCACATCAGGCAATGAAATTTCGCAGGGAAGAAACTTCAGCAAACAGGAAATTTTCTCAGGTTCTCATTCGGCAGTAATTGGAAGTGAGATTGCCAAGACATTGTTTCCGGGGAAAACCGACCCGATTGGCAAGATAATTTCCATAGGGCCAGGTAAATACAGGGTCATCGGGGTAATCAAAGAAAAGGGAACAGGTATAGGCTTTACCCCCGACAGGCACTGCCTTTTACCAATCAACAACGCACGGCAATATTTCTCACGTCCAAACATGTCGTTTACCATAAATGTAAAACCAAATAATATTTCAGCCGTTGATGCAGCCGTGGGAGAGGCCACCGGGCTTTTTAGGATCATAAGGAAAAATAATTTGTGGGAAGAAAATGATTTTGAAATTTCGAAAAGTGATCAATTGATTAAAATGATATTTGAAAACACGGCCAAGATCAAATCGGCAGCTTTATGGATTGGGATAATTACCATTTTGGGTGCTGCCATTGGATTGATGAACATAATGTTAGTGTCAGTTACCGAGCGTACCCGTGAGATTGGTATCCGCAAATCAATGGGCGCCACACGCATTACGATACGAAATCAGTTCATGATCGAGTCGATAATAATTGCCCAGATTGGAGGGGTTTTTGGGATAATCCTTGGTATTTTGATCGGAAATGTTGTTTCGAAGTTAATTGATGCCAGCTTTATAATCCCCTGGCTGTGGGTCTCGGCCGGTATACCTGCACAAAAAGCTGCAAGGCTCGACCCAATTGAATCGTTAAGGTTTGAGTAGATGAAAATCCGCACCTTCTGAATCCGTACCACCATTTATAATTAGTTTCTGTCTTTAAACTCTATTATATGCTTTCAAAATAAAATAAACTCAAAATAATATCAAAACTTGTCCGTATGGATTTTCAAAGTTAAAATGATTAAAACAAAAAAACTAATCGAAAATTATCGACTTTATGAACAGACTAATTAGCCGGCTGAAACAACTACAAACGGAAATAAATCGAAGGCCTAACGGTGTTATTTCTAAGGTTTGACGGTATTGGATATTGGGGTATCCGAAAATTTGAATTTTATGACAATTTCACCGGAATCCATATCTACATTAATGTCTTTGCCTTTCAAATCAACGGATTTGCCGGTACTGATATTTATTAGCTGCGAAAAGAAATCAACCCCACTTTTGAGTGCCATTTGAAGCTCTTTTTTGCGGACCTTATTTTGAGTTTGCTTTTGGCCTTGAGTGGTTTCCGGTATCAACTGATTAGTCTGTTTTTTGGGAATTGGTCCCCCGGGATCGTCATCCGAAAAATCAAGTACCATTTGCCCGGTGGCTGGTTTTGCTTGAGCGGGTGTGCTTTCCTGGTATTTTATCGCGTTAAGCTTGTCGCTGAGTTTTTCCAGTTCGTCCTTCAGTTTCTTTTTCCCATCTTGTGTAATTTCCCCCGCCTGATCTGCATCTTGTATTGCAAATATTTTATCGATTAGGTTTTGATCAAGTCCTGATTGTTGTGTGGGCCATGTTTCTATCGAATCATCGGAAATTAAATTGATAATGGTAAGGTTGGGCATGTTTTTCCCAAAGTCTCCGATGCTGCCAAACCGCAGGTTTTTTTGGGATGTGCTTAACGGGGCATCAAAATTGATGATTGTATCGGCCATTGTAAAGTTCAAACCATCGGCACCGCCATCGGTGGCCAATAAAATTTTACACTCATCATCATCTTTAAACTTGGTTAAAAGCAGTTGCTTGTTTTTTGCCGGCATGTCTTCGGTAATTTCCACAAAATCCACTTTGTTGTTTTCCAGCATTTTTGCAATGATGTTCATCATGCGCTTCCACTCTGTAAAAATCACCACCCTTCTTTTACTTTGCCTGATATCAAGTTTACCGTTTAAGATATGGTCCAACTCTTCGAGCTTTGGCGAAACGTTGGTGCTGTTGTCGATAAGATAGGTGGAATTGCACGCCATCCGCATGTTCCGGGCCAATCCTGCAAGTTGTTGGACATCGTATTTACTGAGGTGATTTTTGTTCACCAGGTCCAACGCATCAGCGACAAAAATTTTATGCAAACTGATTTGGGCCGGGTGCATTTTTACAGGGATATCAAACTTGCTTACCGTTGGCAATTCATCAATTACTTCATGCTTCTGCCTCCTGATAAGCACTTTTTCAAGCTTTTTGTTGAGCTTGTCGAGATTATAAAACCCTGTGATTTTGTTGGATTTATCTTTATCAAAATAGCAATGTTGATACGAAAATGATCAACCGCTGTGCCTCGTCAAGTATCAAAAAACCGGGTGGGTTATCGTTGATCAATTCAAAATTTTCGGCCAGGGCTTCGTAGCTTATAACGGTAAAAAATGGCCACTTGCCAGGGATTATGCCTTCTTGCGCCCCAATAGCTGCATCTTCCAAATCCATCAAAACTTCACCGGTAAACTGTTCTATTTCGTTGCCCCATTGGCTTTTTAGCGAAGCCGGGCAAACAATAAGCGTATGTTGAAAACCAAAGAGTTGCCTTTTTAACAGTGCGCTGCCAATGGCCTGGATAGATTTGCCAAGGCCCATTTCGTCGGCAATAATGGCCCCGGTGTTAAAGGTGGCGAATTTTATCCCCTCCTTTTGAAAAGGCAATAAATTTGTTTTAAATTCGGGGAATGAGAGCTGTGTTTGCTGTTTAAGGCGGGCCATGGAAAAGGCTTCCGAAATCTGGTTTACTTTTTCGGGGACTTCGGGCCTGATTAGGATTTGTTTATGTTTTGATGCTTTATTGATGAAACCGGTAAAGCTATCGGCCATATCATCCTCAATAAAATTCTTGTGGCCAAAATACCTGTAGAGTAGCTCGGCCACTTCGCCGGATGGTTTTTCTGGATGGAACCAACTAATTTTGTTCTCCCTGAATGGGTTCAGAAATACTTCGATAAAAGGGTAACCCGGCAGGTTTTCGGGCACAATACTTTTATCGGCAGAGATTTTTTCAAAAGCAAATATCAGGTGTTTGCAGGTACCCAGTTTGTTGGTGCGGTAATCGGGGCACGAGCAATAGCCATGTTTTCGTTCCAGGTCGCGGAAAGTAATATTGTATTGTGTGCCCTTTTCGTTGGTGAGGAGGTGTTCGCCATAAATGTTGTCGGCAAATTCGATAGCATATTTTGCTTTTTTTGCCTTGGTGCGCCGCTCTTCTATAACACGTTTAATCATCCCCTCGCGCGAATATTTTATCCCTTCTTCCGGGATAGATGACAAATTGATGCTTAATCTTTGGTTTAGTTGCAGGTAAGAGGCAATTTGATGCCGGCACAATTGCTGGCTTTTACATGTGCAACCCGACCTCAACTGCCCATCAAAGTCGATGGTAACAAAATAATCGCCGTGTTTGTCGTCCACCAGAAACTCGAAATGCGTTTCCGATTCGCTGAGTTTTTTGCACTGGCCATTCAAATAAAGGCTATTGCCCTGGCGGTAAACCAGGCCGCCTGAATTGGGCCTGGAGGACAATTCGGCTAAGAGGGCTTTGACTTTTGTGATTATTTTTTCTTTCATTTTTCCGTAATCCTTTTTATCTCCCTATCAAAATCAGAGATATAGTCCCTGTCCTGGATTACCCTAAATTTATCATATTCGACTTCTGCTTTTAGTTTGGCTTCTAATGCTGTAACTTTGCCTTTATCAAGCAGAATTGGATAATCAGAAAGTTCCAGAAATTTATCCAGGAACAAAACCCAGTCTTTCATATTCATTACAATTCCACGTTTCGCCCTGTTTTCTGCAAGGTCGAGATAGGCTGAAACTATTTTTTCCAATTCTTTCAAATGCTCTTCTTCAAGGTAATTTTTAGCTATGCTGACATCAGATTTCAAGATTTTACCATCGGGTGAGTTTTTCCAGGATTTAAGACCCATATAGATTTTTCTTGCATCGGCTTCGGTATAAATTATTTCGGCAGCCGTTTTTCCCTGGATAGCCCAATGAAGTTTGTTTTGGGTTGTTGCAAAAAAACCTCTCGTGGTTTTATCGTTTCTGTCATAATCAGCAGAAAGAGCGTAGATGTCGGTAATTTTTTGATAAAAACGCCTCTCGCTGAGTCTTATCTCACGGATACGCTCCAACATTTCGTCAAAGTAATCCTGGCCAAAATGCTTGATTTGCTTCAACCTTTCATCATCCATAGCAAAACCTTTGATGATGTACTCGTGCAAAATTTCGGTCGCCCATTTTCTAAATTCTGTGGCCCTGTGTGAATTAACACGGTACCCAACTGCGGTGATGGCTCTTAGGTTGTAGTATTTGGTATTGTATGTTTTACCATCTTCGGCAGTATGTGCAAAATTTGCACATACTGAATTTTCATCCAATTCACCTTCATTAAATACATTTTTAAGATGTTTGGTGATAACACTTCTGTCTTTTTCAAAAAGTTCTGATATTTTCTTTTGAGTAAGCCATAAAGTATCATTTTGAAAAAAAACATCAATATTTACTTTGCCGGTAGCTGCCTTGAAAATGACGAAATTTGGGAATTTTTGTAATTGGTTATCTTTCATTATCTTGAACCTTGATTGTTTAGATTGTATTTCATAAACATGAATTAATTTTGTTTTACTGTAACTTTTTCGCTCATCAATTTTGGCAATATTGTATCCCGTAATTTTTTGAGGGCGCGGGTTTGGGTATAATTCGTTTCTTTTTATAAGAATGAATATGTTTCTAAACTAATTTGCTGTTTCAATCCATCGTATGTTAATATTATGTTCATAGTTTCAAATTTAGCATTGTAATCCGCATGGCGTATAACTATTGTATTGGCATAAGTAATCAATAAAGTCAATTATCTGTATATATTATTTGTTTGATTAATATCAAATACTAAACCTTTTGGAATTTTTGTTTCACCTTTTATTTCAACGTCAAAATATAAATTCAGGGTATCAGTTGTTCCCCTTGGAACCATTAAATATAAATCAAGAAATTCACCACCTAAACTGGAGGGTGTACCGTAGAGTAATGGAAGTGATTTCCTTTTTCTTGGTTGGTCTGATGGTTTTTTCACCGTAGCATGTAAAACAAATTGTAATGTTTTTTCATTGTACATCAACTTTGACAAATACAATAGAGCTACATCAGTGTTTTTCTGCCAACTACTGAAATGTCCGATTAGTATTGGGTTTTCAATAGAATATCCATAGTTATCATGTTCTGAATGTTCAAGTGATGTTAACAATTTATTTGTGCTAATGCAACCAGTACAAAGAACGAAAAAAAGCATAATATACATTCTCATAATTTTTCTGTGTTTTTAGTTTTTATTATTTGGTGTCAACTATTTGCACCCACCACTACCCAACAACCTTCAGCCTTGCATATTTCAGCAGTAGCTGTTTTTGCCCCACGGCAGGAAAAAATACGGTGGCTTTTCGGCTTGGGCCATTTCCTTCCACATTTAAAACCTTTCCCTTTCCGAAGCGTTGGTGCTCAACCTGCACCCCTGCCCTGATGTCATCTGTGGGGGAGGCATCAAACTGGGGGGTATCTTTTGTTTGCTTGTTCCTCGAATCCCCAATTTTCTTTAAACCATCTTTTTTATAAGTGGTTTTTGAAACCGGTTTGTTATCGTCGAAACGAAATTTACTAAAATCGCTTGGATGGTTGAATGTTTTTCGTGGGGCATCGATGTATTTTTCATCAATTTCCTCGATAAACCTGCTTGGCTCGCAAATGGACAGGTTCCCCCAACGGTAGCGGTTTTCGGCATAAGAAAGGGTAGCAGCTTTTTCGGCACGGGTAATGGCCACATAAAACAACCTGCGTTCCTCTTCAAGGTCGGCGCGTGAGTTGAGCGACTGGATGGACGGGAATAGGTTTTCCTCCATGCCTACGATATAAACATGAGGGAATTCAAGTCCTTTGGCCGCGTGCATCGTCATAAGCGAAACCTTGTCGGTGTCGTTTTTATCATCCTTATCGGCATCGGTGAGCAGCGAAATATCCTGCAGGTACATGTCGAGTGTACGGATGTTGGATGTCTCCCCGGTTGGAAAATCCGGTTCGGTTTCGGTAAAATCCCTGATGCCATTGAGCAGCTCCTCAATATTTTCATATCTGCTGATACCTTCCGGGGTTTTGTCATCGTGCAAATCTTTCATGATGCCCGATGCTTTTGCAATATCTGCGGCCAGGTCGTAGGCATTACGTTTTGCCTGTTCAATCATGTAGGTTTTAACCATGTTCACAAAATCGGTGATACGTGATTTGATGCCACGATTGATGTTCATATCGTGTTTTTCGATGTTTTCGAGCACGTCCCAGGCAGAAGTTTTTAGCTTATCGGCGGCTATAAAAACCCTATCCATTGTGGTGGGGCCAATCCCCCTTGCCGGGTAGTTGATAATCCTTTTCAGGGCTTCCTCGTCGGCAGGGTTTATCACGAGCCTGAAATAGGCCAGCATGTCCTTTATCTCTTTTCTTTTGTAAAACGACAGGCCGCCATAAATCCTGTAAGGGATGTTCTGTTTCCGAAGGGCTTCCTCCATCGAGCGCGACTGTGCATTGGTGCGGTACAGGATGGCGAAATCGCTATTAGGGAGCTGGTCGTTCATTTTAGTTTCGAAAATAGAATTGGCCACGAGGTTGCCTTCCTCGATGTCGGTATTGGCCCGCAACACTTTAATCAGGGAACCTTCATCGTTTTCGGTCCAAATCTCCTTAAAAATTTGATCCTTGTTATTAACAATAATGCTGTTTGCCGCCCGGACTATATTTTTTGTTGACCTGTAATTTTGCTCCAGCTTATAGATTTTATAATCGGGGTAATCGTTTTTAAAGTTCAGGATATTCTGGATATTGGCGCCCCTGAAAGCGTAGATACTTTGGGCATCGTCGCCTACCACACAAATATTTTCCTGGCGTGCGGCCAGTTTTTTCACAATTAAATATTGAGAAAAGTTGGTGTCCTGGTACTCGTCCACCAAAATGTAATTAAACTTTCGTTGATATTTTAACAACACATCCGGGAAGTCCCTTAAAAGCAAATTCATATTAAACAGGAGGTCATCAAAATCCATGGCCGATGCTTTCTTGCACCTGTTGTTGTACATGGTGTATATTGTCCCGAGCATCGGTTTTGCCGAAACTTTATCCTGGTTAGTCAGTTCAAAATTGTCGTTATAGTCAGCCGGGGACATCAAATTGGTCTTGGCCGATGAAATCCTTCCCAGCACATGGCCCGGCTGGTAAATTTTTGGGTCGAGGCCCTGCTCTTTTAAGATAGACCTGATCAGGCTTTTGGAATCATCCGTATCATAAATGGTGTAATTGGAAGGATATCCCAGCAAGTGCCCTTCGATGCGCAACACCCGGGCGAAGATGGAGTGAAAGGTACCCATCCACACACTTCTGGCATCGGTTGTCCCTACCAGGTTATGGATACGGTCTTTCATTTCACGGGCAGCTTTGTTGGTAAAAGTAAGGGCAAGGATACTAAATGGGTCTATGCCTTTTTGAAGGAGGTAGGCAACACGATATGTAAGTACTCGTGTTTTGCCCGAGCCGGCACCGGCAATTACCATGGATGGCCCCTGAAAGTTAATAACAGCCTGCTTTTGGACTTCGTTGAGTTGATCTAAAATATTATTCACTATTCAAAAATTTTAACCGGCAAAAGTAGCTTTTTCAGCATAATTAGCTGGCGGATGTTTGTAACTTTTAGGGAGTAAATTTGGTAATTTGAAAATTTGGTAATTTGATGATGTGACAATTTGAAAATTAAGGGATGGATAGATTATTAATGTGATCATTATTTTTAGACACAGATGGCGGTTACCCGTATAAAGTTGGATATTACTAATTATCAATTCATCATTAATTCGTGCATTCGTGGCAATTTTTTTTGCAATTTGTCCCGCATTACGAGTGTAGCCCAGATGGCGAAGTATATTTATGATGGATTTTTTTCAATCTCCCTCCTTGAAAATATTTATCAATACAAAATTGCCATTCTGTGAATAACTTTTTTACGTACTTTAATTCAGGGTATTGTATAATCAACTATTTTTACCCATCATTTTTGAAAAATAATAAATATGGCTGCCAAACGCAAAAAGAAAAGAAAGCCCACCAAGTATAAAACCATTGCTTTTAAAATCACGGCAAGGCAAAAAAAATCGCTTGAGGCAAATTGTAAAGCACGTAAAACCACCCCGTTAAAACTGATAAAGAAATCCATTCAGCATTACCTTAGTCTCAAAAAGGAAGACCGGCCACCCGACTATGTAACCTCAAATCAGTTAGATTTGTTTGATGAAGAACTATATAAAACGGAAAGCCCGGAGGGGGATAAAGGATAAACTTGTTTTTTTGCTTCGATATTGAGACCACTCCGATAAATTAAATTCAGCCGCTAAACTTGTCCGTACGAAGCGAAGCAAGTCCGTCTGGATGGATGCGCGAATTAAAAATTTTAATAAATTGTTATTTAAGTATTTACGAATGATGGGATTTCGCTAATTTCTGAAAACTTCGTTTTCGGATTGGATTCGATGTTAGGGTTTTGGATTTCCCGTTCATTTTCCCGGCTAAATATTCAGGGTTAATGGGAGGGGCATTACCTGTTCATCGAATTTTCATAGGGGAGGCGGTTAATAATTGACCTTCCCAATGTAACCTCATCTGCATATTCAAGTTCATCGCCAACCGAAACGCCCCTGGCAATACTGGAAACAATGACTTCAAAACCCTTTATTTTTTTATAGATATAAAAATTGGTGGTGTCGCCTTCGATGGTTGCCGACAATGCCAAAATAATTTCATTTACTTCGTTGCCGTTCAACCGTTCAATTAGTTTGTTTATTGTCAGGTCGCCAGGCCCAATGCCATCCATAGGCGAAATAATCCCCCCCAACACATGGTACAACCCTTTGTACTGAGAAGTGTTTTCTATTGCCATCACATCACGGATATCTTCAACAACACAAATAACCGAAGGGTCTCTTTTAGGGTTGCTGCAAATATTACAAATCTCATTATCTGAAATGTTCTGGCAAATCTTGCAGAAATTCACATCGTTGCGCATTTTTATAAGGGCATCGGCCAACTGCTGTGCTTCAGTTTTTTCTTCATTCAATAAATAGAGTGCAAGCCTGAGGGCAGTTTTCCGGCCAATGCCAGGGAGCTTCGAAAGCTCATTCACTGCATTTTCGACAAGTTTGGATGAGTATGTGTTCAATTTTTTTCGGTTTATTTAATATGACTTTGGTCATAAATTTTTAGAATAGTTCAAAAACAATTCCATGGCTTTTTTCTTGGCTTCATCAAGGTTATAGCTGATCGAATGTTCCAGGTAATCCTTCAGTTCGGGTTTGCTTATCAACCCATTTTGGAAAATTTGAACGGCGGCACCAATATTATCAATTCCATATTTCATCGATTTATTGAAGTCGCGGATAAATTCTTCAGGAAGTTTTTTATTGGCCACCCAGCAGGCAAACACAAAGGGCAGGCCCGTGAATTTTTTCCACTCTTCGGCCAGGTCGATACTGAATTTGTATTTCGGGCTTTCCACAAAGGTCTTATCCCCAATCAACACAAGCCCGGCTTGCCCCTGTTGATTGTCCTGAAATTCAGTTATCGGTTTCCATGTAAATTCCCTCTTCCAAAACTTGTTGGCCAACACCCTTACAAGTTTCACAGAAGTACGCGATTCAGTATCCAGAAAAATGGTATTTATCCGGGCCAAAGGATGGTTTGAAAGTAGCAAAACGGTTTTTACCGCACCATCGGCGCCAATGCAAAAATCGCTGATTATGCCCTGGCTGTTAATTTCAGGAATACTGGCAACAGGTACCAATCCTGCATCTGCTTCATCATTGATTAATTTATTGGCACATTGGGCAGGTGTATCAAGCGAAAGTTCGATAGTTTGCATGATTTTTGATTGCTCCAGCCCAAAAATAAATGGCAATGTATTAAGATATGAAACGGCAGAAACCCTTATTTTCTCTTTTATTATTTTCTCCATACTCCTGCAAAATTAATGGTTTATTGTGGTGTAGGGATAAAGATTAGATATTTTTGTGCCCTTTAAAGAAAGAAAAATAAAAAATGCTAAAAGTTATAAGCATGACAGTTTTCATTACTCCTAATCTTACTGCATCGTTCAGGCAGGCATTACTCCATTACTCCATCATTCCCCTCCTTTTCCTCTCTTTGGTTTCATTTGGTCAGCAGGTCAGTGTTTATAATTTTACCGATCTGGCCCCCGTTCAAAATGTTGCCATTTATAATTTGGGACATACAAAATCGGTTTTAACAGATGAAAAAGGTGTTGCGGATATCTCGATTTTTGAGGCGACCGACACACTTATGTTTCAGCACACGGCCTATTTTACCCAAATTATAAACATGCTGGAACTTCAGGAAATGAATTTCTCTGTTGGTATTGCCGGCCGTACCATTCAGCTTGATCAAATCATTATTTCAGCCAATAAATGGGAGCAGGACCGGGAAGATATCCCAAATAAAATTACTGTTGTCCCTGCAAAAGAAATAGCCTTTGAAAACCCTCAAACTTCAGCCGACTTGCTTGGTATTTCCAATGAGGTGTTTATCCAGAAAAGCCAGATGGGAGGTGGGAGCCCTATGATAAGGGGGTTTTCGGCCAACAGTGTTTTGCTTGTTGTGGATGGTGTGAGGATGAACAATGCGATTTACCGAAGCGGAAACCTGCAAAATGTAATTTTTATCGATCCCAACAGTATTGAAAGTTCAGAGGTGATATTTGGCCCGGGGTCGGTGATCTATGGTTCGGATGCCCTGGGCGGGGTGATGGATTTTCATACCAAAAAAGTTGAATTGAGTTCTTTGGGGACTACAAACCTGAAAGGCAACGCAATGGCACGTTACTCTTCGGCCAACAACGAAAAAACTGCTCACGTGGATTTAAACTTTGGCCGGAAGAATTGGGGATTTTTAACGAGTGTAACCTTTAGCGATTTTGACGACCTCAGACAGGGTTCAAAAGGTTTGCCCGGTTTTGACAGGAAAGATTATGTTGAAAGTGTGGATGGCAGGGATATTATGGTCGGTAATGCTGATGTAAATATGCAAATCCCATCGGCTTACAGCCAGGTGAATGTGCTCCAGAAGTTTTTTGTTAAATTGAGCGATCATGTAAACCTTGATTATAATTTTCAGTTTACTACCTCGTCCAATATCCCGCGCTACGACCGATTGACACAATACAGCGGCGACCAGTTGAAATATTCCAGGTGGTATTATGGGCCACAAAAATGGATGATGCATGCATTGAAGGTCAACCTTCTTAATTATGGGAAATTATTCAATAATGCTTCAGTCCTGGTTGCTTACCAAAATGTTGAAGAGGGCCGATATGACAGGAAATTTGGAAACGAAAAACTCAGGTCAAGAACCGAAAAAGTTGATATTTTAAACCTGAACATTGATTTTGATAAAAAACTATCTCCCAAAACATCGGATGGTGGCACCGATTATGCCAGTGGTGCCGTTTATGCCAGCCTGTCATCCAATCTATTAGAACAGCTAACATTGCAAACAGGTTTGAGGTACAGTTATGTTTACCTAAATTCAAAGTTTAGTGATACTACTTTTTACCACTTTCCTTACGAGGCCATAAAAGTTAACAACGGCGCTTTGAACGGAAGCCTCGGGATGGTTTATCGCACGGCAAAACAATGGCAGTTCAATGTCAATTTATCATCTGGTTTCAGGGTGCCAAACCTTGACGATATTGCCAAAGTATTCGACTCGGAACCGGGAAATGTAATAGTTCCCAATGAAAACCTTAAACCCGAATATGCTTACAATATAGATGCAG